>JAHEIK010000267.1 GCA_024639415.1 Planctomycetota bacterium | reverse complement strand
GACCTCGGGTAGGTGCTCGGCGTGTTCGGCCGCGAACGCCAGGCGCTCCACGGCGAACCAGGGCTTGGCGAACGCGTCACCGTCCTGCTCTGCCCGCAGGAGGCGTTCGGCGAGCTTGCCGTCGGTCGCGAACGCGAGGCGCTTGCGTGTGAACGCGATGGCGTCCTCACGGCGGTTGCGGCTGTCCAGCAGCGTCAGCACGTGATTGCCGACCGCTTCCCGCGCCCCGGGCTTGGTTGCCTGGGCCCAGCGGGCTTCGAGTCGGCCCAGCACGTCCTGCCAGTGGGCGTCGTCTGCTTGGTTGCTGCCCCAGGACAGCCAGTCGATGTAGCGCGCCAAGCGCGGCAGCGGCATGGTCTCCACGGCGTTCGCCGCCGAGAGATCGGCGTGCATGGCCTTGACGATGCGGGTGTGGCCGTCCGTACGGCGGAAGCGCCAGTTGCGGAAGATGGAGTGGGCGGCCGTCGTGTGATCCGCATCGAGGCGGATCAGGTACAGCGCGAGCTCCTCCAGGGCCGGTAGCCAGCGCGCTTCGAGCTGCTGCAGCTGGAAGTTCCAGCCGCTGCCGACGGCCAGGCTGACGGCGGCCTTCTGCCGGGCCCAGACGGACTCGTGGTCCCCGTCCTTCGGGCGCAGGGCCAGGGCGGCCTGCACGGCGGCATCGCCGTCTGCGCTGCGACCGAGGAAGTAGAAGCTCGAGTACCAGCGGTTCCACGCGTAGGCGTTCTGGGGTTTCCAGCCGAGCCAGCGCTCGAAGGAGGCGTGCAGCCGCTTCAGGTGCCGCCGGTCCCAGAGGCGGTCCGTCAGGCGCGTGTAGAGCCCGTCGCGTTCGCTCTCCAGCCACGGCTCGTGCTTGGTGAGGAGTTCCTCGAGCAGGCCGAGCGCTTCGTCGAACCGGCCGTACTGCCACAGGTCGGCCTCGTAGCCGAGCTGGACGGTGAACACCTCATGCGGCCAGGTGGCCGCAAGAGCCTTCAGCGTCGCACGCGCCTCGCGGAAGCGCTTCGCACCCTTGAGGTGCTCCATGCGGTGCTGCTGGAACATCAACGCTCGCCGGTCGGCCAGGGGCGCGTCGACGCTCTTCCAGGCCTTGCCCAGCCGATCCATGAGCGCAAGCATCTCGGTCGGTCCGAGAACCGAGCGCGCGTGGCCGTAGAGGTAGTAGGCGAGGAAGCGGCCGGCGCTGCCGCCGGTGGCTTCGACACCCGGAACGAGGCCGTGCAGCCAGGTCTTGAAGACCTCGCCGCGACGTGCGCGCGACGTGAACTCGGTCCGGATCCAGCGCGTGCCGGGCTTGCCGGTGGAGAGTGCCTCGGCCGCGATCCAGGCGTCCATGCTCGGGTCCCAGCGCTGCTGCTGTCCCAGCGCGAGGGCCAGCACCAGGTGGTCGAGGAACGCAGCGCGCCGCTCGTGGATGGCTTGTTTGGCTTCGTGGGTCTTGGGTAGCTCGCCGTGCACGACGAGTACGTCGGCCGTGCGCTTGGCCGCGTCGGCCGCCAGCTGCTCGAGCGCGCCGGCGGGCAGGGCCTCGACGACGAGCGTACGGCGCCGCGTCACACGGTCCTCGCGGTCGTGGTGCTGGACGCGCTGCGCCCACCAGCGGCCGCCGGCTTCGGTGAAGTCACTGCGGACGATGCGTCCGCTCGGCCGTCCGGTGCTGTCGAGCGAGCGCACTTCCGTGATGACCTGCTTCGCCGTGTCGATGGTCAGCAGGGTGGCCCGGCGACTGGGCGCGTCGCGATGCAGGCGAACGACAGCCTTGCCGTCCTCGTTGCTCTCGATGCGGGCGCGCCACCCAGAGCGCTGCCAGTTCTTGACGACGTCGCGGCTGGACAGATCCCAGAGGGGGAGAGCCCAGGCCGTGCTGTCCGCCGCTTCAGCCTTGCGCGTGCGCGCGAGCCGGCGTGCGCCGGCCAGCGAGCCGCGCAGGCCTGCGAACATCCAGTGCTCGGTGGGTTCCGTGAACCCGGAGTCGTCCCGGTGATGGTTGCGGACCCGCCAACCCTTTGCACCGATCCAGGCTTCGCTACCGCGCCGCATGTGCTCCTTCTGTCGCGTCGGGTGCAGCCTGCTCGTCGTGATCAGGAAGTGCAGGGCGCCGTCGAAGCCCTCGACGGCCTGCCTGCGCGGCAGCCCCTGCAGGAGCGCGAGCACCTCGGGGCTCCACGGTTCCTCCGGCTCGCCGGCGGACGGACGGGGCGGCTTGGGCAGCCAGGGGAAGCCCAAGGACTGGAGGGTGAACGCCGAGTGCCGCCAGGGCCGGCCCTCGTAGTTGAGCCGCTTGCCCAGCGACTCACTCAGCTTGCGGCCCAGGCTGCGGCGTCCGGCGCGGCCGGCGTAGCCCCTGCGCATCTTCTTGTCTGCGCTGTAGCCGTCCTCTTCCAGCTCCTCGAGATCGTCCATGTCGGCGAAGGCGTCACCGCCGGCCTCTTCGGAGGGGGCCTCCATCTTGCTGCTCGGGCGCTTGGCGGGTGCCATCGGGCTCGACGCGGGCTTGGGGGACATGACCGGTGCCGGGGGCGCGCCGTCCATGGGGGCTCGCAAGCCGGGGGGGGCTCCGCGGCTGCGGCTCTCGCTGCGCAGCATCTCGCGGGCTCGACCCTTGCCGCCCCAGGAGCCGCCGCTCGGGCCCTGCCAGGCTGCGTCGGCGCTCACCATGCCGAGCTCGTCCTCGAAGTCGAGTGCGCGATCCACGGCGCCCGTGAAGCCGAAGCCGGAGATGCCGTCGCTTCCGTTCGCGGCAGTCAGCCCGGTGTCGGCGCTGTGCTGGAACTCCATGATCTCGCCCACGGCGACCTCGAACTGATCGCGCGGCTGGGGCGGCTCGTGGATGGGCAGGTCGCGTCCGAGACGCGCGAGCTCGATGAGCATGGAGCGACGGAGACCGACACGCCAGCGACCGGCTGCTCGCATGAGGTCGCGCTTCTTCTCGAGGGCGGCCTTGTCCTTCGCCTCGGCGAAGAAGCGCTCGCCGTCACGCATCCGCACGCGGCGCTCCACGCCGTACTTCTCGCGATCCTCATCACTCTCGAGCACGAGGAACGACGTGTACGGCGTCATGATGCCGAAGCGCTCGCTGAAGCTGACGATCTCGGCTTGGGTCTTGGTCCCGCTGCCGCCGGCCATGAGGGCGTCGATATGACGCCGGCCCCACAGGCGCGGCAGGAAGCTGTTGCCGCTGTCGCCGGCGCCGATCTTCAGCTCGGTGCTGTAGCGCACCGGCTTGCCGTCGAGGGTCCCGGTCACCACCACGCTGCCCGTCTGCGGCTGCCCCGTGGGCAGGAAGCGGCCGAGGACGACCTGCTGTGCGCCCAGCGGCAGGTTCGGAAGCTCAGCCGGATAGACGCGCGCTGTACGCAGGCCTTCTATGGCGACACGCATGTCGCGCACCGTCGGCCGCGCAGCCTCGACCAGCAGCGCGGCCGCGTCGCGTGCCGGCTGGCTGCGCAGCGTGCGCACGGAGCCGCCGCCGATCGTCGCCATGGAGGCGAGCACGCCCGCCTCGAAGCTCGAGGACGTCGCGACGGCGTGCACGGCAACCTTGGCGTCCTTGCCGAGCGCGCGGATGCGTTCCGCTTGCTCGACCGGATCGGCGTTGCCTGTCGTGCCCACACCGTCGCCGAGGTAGACGAGCAGCGCGCCGGCAGGCGCCTGCTCCATGGCGGCCTTCAGGGCCTGGTCCAGGTTGGTCCATCCCAGGGAGCGTCGCTTGGCGAGCGCTGCGAGCGCCGCGTCGGCGCCAGCGGCGGACTGCGGTCCCGGTGTCAGCCACTCGGCCGTGGCATCGCAGGCCAGCAGCTGGAAGCGGTCCTTGGCGCCCATCAGCTCTGTGAGCGCGCCCAGGAACTCGGCCTGGTTCTTGCGCGCGGCTTCGTCCATCGATCCGGACGTGTCGGCCAGCACGATGAGCTGCAGGGGATCGCCCTCGGGCACGAGATCGCGCTTCCAGGCTCCGGCCGCCTGGTCAGGCGGCGCCACGAGCAGCATGAAGTAGCCGTCGTCTCCGCGCAGATGGGGGACGGCGGTCACGTCCTGAGCCCGGTCCACCGTCACGGCGAGCTCGAAGTCGTCCTTGGGGCTGTACTCCGAAGCACGGAACTCCGCCGTGGCCTCGGTGCCGGTGTTGTGCAGCACGATCTCGTGGGTTGGGGAGCCGACCTCGCGCATGGGCTGCGTGGAGACGACGCTCACGTTGATGGCCAGCTCGCGCAGCGGCTTGCTGCGCAGCAACTCGCTGCGCAGCGCGTAGCGATAGCGCCACGTATCGCCCTCGAGCGGCAGGACCTGCGTGTAGCGAATGCGAATGCGCTTCTCGGAGTGCGCTTCGATCGGGAAGACACGCGCCTTGAAGATGTTGCCGCCTTCCCACTCGAGGAGGCCTGGGTCCTTCTTGCGACGGAGGATGTCCTCGTAGATCTGACGTGCACGCTGGCGCTCGACGATGTCGGCCTCGACCAGCTCACCACCGATCCACATGCCGAAGCCGCTGATGGACGCGTCGGCCGGCAGCGGGAAGTAGAAGACGCCCTCGAGGCGGTTCTTCGTGGAGTTGATGAAGCTCTGCTCGACGGTGGTGCGGGCGATCTGGTCACGGACCTCGACGTTCACCTTGTGGTAGCCGACGGCGAGCGGCACGTCGCGTCCATCGACCTTGGCCAGCAGCGAGCCCATCCACTCGTCGGAGGCGGAGGAGCGGTAGCCGTCGACCCAGCGCGGGGCCTTCTCGAGCGTCAGGGTCTTGCGCTCCTGGGTCCGCAGCCACGCGGTGCCCTTCACGCCAAGGTCAAAGGCGCCCGGGCCCTGCACGCGCTGCGACTTGCCGTCACGGCCCTTGGCTTCCAGCTCGCCGCGCAGCAGGCGCACGCCGTCCTTCTGGACCTGCATCTCGCAGCCCGGCCCGAGCAGGACGGAGCCCGTCGGGGTGCGGAACTCCAGCGCGTGGGCGCCTCGGGCGCTGGTGCGCAGGAGGTCGCCCGGGTAGAGCACCGACTTCGGTCCCAGCGGCGTCCAGCGCTCGCGCCCGGCGGGGCGGACGAGGGCCGTGCCCTGGGCTTCGAGGACCATGCCGACCCGGCCATCCTGGGTCAGCTTCCCGGCCTCGCCCGGAGCGGACGGGAGCGCGAAGAGCGCGAGAAACAGGGCGAGGGGCAGGATCCAGAGCCGGAATCGCAGCATCAGGTGGCCTCCGTGCACCGTGCACAACGGTGCCGCACCCGATTGGATCACAAAGGGGCCGCGAAGTTCCCGCCTATGCGCGGTGTCTCGCGATCCGTGGGCGGCGGTCGACCTGCGCGCGCAGGCGCTACCGTCCGAACGCGACGTCCTGCGGCCCCGAGAGGCCCGTGGCGGGTCCGGCGATGTTGCGCGTCGGTGCCGTGGCTCCGTCGGCGCTGGACGCGCCATCCCACACTGAAATGGCAGCGGCTCCGGCCGGGAAGTGGGGGACGTACAGGCGGTTGCCGACGGGGTCGAGTGCAATGCCGGCAGGTCCTGAGAGGGTCGAGGCCAGGCCCGTCAGGGTGCGATTGGGAGCGATGTTGCCGTCGGCCGTGCTGGCGCCGTCGAAGATGTAGATCTCGGAGTTGATCTCGTCGGCCACGTAGAGGATGTTGCGCCCTACGTCGACGGCCAGACCCCAGGGGTAGCCGAAGCCCGTGTTCCCGCCGCTGAGCGTGCGGTCCGGCGCGACGTTGCCGTTCCGCGTGCTCGCGCTGTCGTACACCATCAGGCTGGTCGAGCCGCTGTCGAGCACGTAGAGACGATCGGCTGCCGCGTCCAGGAAGAGGCGCTTGTCTTGGTCGGACGCAAAGCCGGTCGCGGGGCCCGTGATGTTGCGCGCAGGCGCGACG
>JAHEIK010000266.1 GCA_024639415.1 Planctomycetota bacterium | reverse complement strand
CTCCGTAGCCGGACACCTCGACCTGATGCTTGCCGACGAGAGCCTGGGCGGGGACCTGCGGCGGCGGACCGAGATCATCGCAGGCGAGATCGAGCGCCTCTCGCTGCTCATACGGCGCTACCTCCGGCGGCTGCGCACACCGGATCCGGAGCCGAGCCCGACGGACCTGCGTGCCTTGGTTCGGGCCGTCGTGCGCGTGCTCGAGCCCGTTCTCACCCGGCGGCGTGTCAAGCTGGAACTGGACTTCGAGGAAGGTGTCGAGGCACCCCTCGCCTGCGACCGCGATCAAGTGGAACAGGTCATCCTCAATCTCGTGCAGAACGCGGTCGACGCCATGCCGCGTGGCGGCACCCTCACGCTGCGGGCGACGCGGGTCGGAGACGGACGCGCGATCTCGGTCTGCGACTCGGGGCGAGGCGTGGCGCCTGAGCACATGGAGCACGTGTTCGAGCCGTTCTTCACCACGAAGGGCGGCGGCCGCGGATCCGGCCTCGGCCTTGCGATCTGCCGCGAGATCGCACGCGCGCACGGGGGCGACGTGCTCCTCGACTCCCAGCCGGGCGTCGGGACCGTCGTGACCCTCACCCTCGAGCCCCTGGTGGCAGCGAGGTCTTCCGATGCGTAGCCGCGTCCTCGTCGTGGAAGACGACGCCGTCGCACGGAACCTCCTGGTCGAGGTGCTGCGAGCGCAGGGCCACGCCGTCAGCGACGCCGCGAGCGCCGAAGACGCACTGGAGGTCGCCGGCCGGACGAAGCCCCACGTCGTCGTGACCGACCTGCGCCTGGACGGCATGGACGGGATCGAGCTCATGCGCAGGCTGCGCGAGCGTGATGCCGCCGTCCAGACGATCGTGGTGACCGCTTTCGGGTCGCTGGAGACGGCGGTCGCTGCGATCCACTCCGGAGCCTTCGACTACATGAGCAAGCCGTTCTCGATGGAGGAGGTGACCAAGATGGTCCGCCGAGCCGTCGAGGCGCACCACGCCGTCGAGGACGTAGCGATCGAGCATGGTGCTGCAGAGCACACGATGGTGGGCCGCTGCGAGGCGATGACGCGCGTCTACAAAGCCATCGCGCGGGTCGCGCCTCTCGCCGTCTCGGTGTTGATCCAGGGCGAGACGGGCACTGGCAAGGAACTCGTCGCCCGGGCAGTCCACGATGCCGGAGCGCGTGCGTCCGGGCCGTACGTGGCGATCAACTGCCCGTCGCTCCCGGAGGGACTGCTCGAGTCCGAGCTGTTCGGCCACGTGCGCGGCGCCTTCACCGGAGCCGATGCGGACCGTGCCGGGCTGTTCGAGGCTGCGGAGGGGGGAACGATCCTCCTCGATGAGATCGGCGATCTCCCGCTGGCCGTACAGGCGAAGTTGCTGCGCGTGCTGGAGTCGAATGAGGTCAGGCGCGTCGGTTCGACGCAGGTGCGCGCCGTAGACGTGCGCGTGCTCGCCGCGACCAATCGCGACCTCGAGCGTGCCGTGCGCAGCGGTGCGTTTCGTGAGGATCTTCTCTACCGCCTGAACACGGTGACGATCCATGTCCCGCCCCTGCGGGACCGCACCGAGGACATCCCTGAACTGGTCGACCACTTCCTGCGGAAGTTCTCCGGCCCAGCGACAAGCGGCAAGCGGCGCATCTCCGACGACGCCTTGGCCGCCCTGCGGGGCTACCCATGGCCGGGCAACGTACGGGAACTGGCGCACGTCATCGAGCGGGCCGTCGCGCTGTCCCGAAGCTCGCGTATCGACGCGGAGGATCTGCCGTCTGTCGTGCGCCACGGAGGGGAGCGACGCGCCGAGCCGGGGCCGTCGACGCTGCAGACGCTCGAGGAGGTCGAGCGCGCGCACATCCTCTCGGTGCTCAAGAGCGTGGGCGGCGTCCGCCGGCGCGCAGCGGCCATCCTCGGCATCGACCGCAAGACGCTGTACCGCAGGTTGTTGCGCTATGGACTCGTCGAGCAGGGCGAAGAGGAACCGCCGGGCAGCGTGTCCTGAACGCTGGATTCTCACAATCCAGCGAACCTGTCGCGGAACGCGTGCGTCTTGTATGTCCTGAAGCAAGCGGCGCGGGCTACACCCGCCCGTCAGACGAACGACAACGAGAAACGCAGAGCGAAGAACGAAGCATCGGAGATGTGCCACGTGATAGCGCACAAACAAGCCAGAGGACGCACCGTAACGCCTGCCGATCTCGGTGAGCGATGCGTGCTGCTGTTCCATCCTCCGATGAGCCCACGTCCTGTGTGACGTTCCGCTTCCCGCGTCGGGATGCGTAGGGCCTCGGAGGCATGCCTCCGAGGCCCTATGCGTTTTTGCGCGTAGTCGCCCCTGGAGCCGGAAGGGGGTGATCCACCCACCCGGGGCCCACGGGCTCCCCAAGACACATCACGACCTACGACGTCAGCCGGCGGCGTACCCGCACCTCCGTCAGGATCGATACGGGGCGTCCCGACACGGATTCTGACCGCGTCGTGGATCGAGGACTGAGTCCGTAGCTCAGCGGTAGAGCGCCGGGATCACAACCCGGAGGCCGGAGGTTCGAATCCTCCCGGACCCACCACGAGTAGCTCAATGGTTAGAGCATCAGACTAACGCTCTGAGGGTTGCGGGTTCGACTCCCGTCTCTTTGTCACCAACACGCGGGGATGACGCCCCGCTCCACCCGCGAACCGGAGCGGCGTGTCATGCGCCGGCCGGCCGCAAACGACCGTGCAACGGCTGCCCAGAGGCGGCCTGCGCGCGGAAGGGCGCGGCCGGCACCGGGTCGGCGGCTTCGCAACGGGAGCCGACCGGGTGCACTCGAGTGCGGCCAACCGCGCGTCCACGTCCAGCCGCCGTGCCGGACCCCGACGCCGCGGTCCGCCGCACGGGCCTGTGCATCCGGGAGTCCCGTTCCGCCGCCGCGATGGGGCGCCTCGACGTAGGCGCCGCTCCGGTTCGCACCTACCTCTACGGCCGCGCCGGCGGCTCGGGTCGTCCGCTTGCGAGCGCGAGACCCCCTCGGCGCGCTGTTTCCCCTTCGCATCCGGACGCCGTGTCCGGGCGCACGTTCCAACCACGACATGAGGAGCACAGCGATGTTCCACCGTATCCACATCAAGCAGCACGAGCGCGGCCTCCGTTTCCGCAAGGGCGACTTCTACGGCCTCGTGGGGGCGGGCCCGTACAAGCTCGCTCTCGTCCAGCACCTCTGGAACGAAGCGTTCCGCGGGGAGAAGCTCAAGATCGTCAGCACGCTCGACACGCGCGTGCGCCACCCGCTCCTGGACGTCTTCGTCAAGGACGAGGCGTTCCGCAAGGCCGTGCACGTCGTGGACCTCAAGGACACGGAGCGCGCGCTGGCCTGGAAGGACGGCCGCCTGGCTTGGATCCTGGGCCCGGGCCGCCACGTCTTCTGGAAGGTGCCGTACGAGCTCGTCTTCGAAGTCTTCGACGCCGAGGCCGAGCCGCGCTTCGAGCACGCCAAGCTGGACGTGGTCCTACGCCACGAGGATGCGCGCACGCACCTCGCGGGCGTCGAGGCTGCGCCGCACGAAGAGGTGATCCTCTTCCGTGAAGGCACGCAGATCGCGCGCTTCCGTGAGGGCCGCTTCGTGTACTGGCAGGGCGCCGGCAAGGTCACCGCCAAGAGCGTCGACCTGCGTGAGCAGACGGCCGACGTCGCCGGCCAGGAGATCATGACGCGTGACAAGGTCACGCTGCGTGTGAACCTGGTCGTGACGAGCCGCGTCGTCGACGCCCTGCAGGCCGTCAGCGTCGTGGACGACTGGAGTCAGGCGCTCTACCGCGACGCGCAGCTCGCGCTGCGTGCTGCGGTCGGTGCTCGCACGCTCGACGCGCTCCTGACGGACAAGGAAGCCGTGGGTGCCGAGGTCCGCGGTGCGCTGACGAAGCGTGCCGAGAGCTTCGGTGTCGAGGTGCGCAGCGTCGGTCTGCGCGACCTGATCCTTCCGGGCGACATGAAGACGATCCTGAACCAGGTCATCACGGCCCAGAAGGAGGCCGAGGCGAACGTCATCAAGCGTCGTGAAGAGACGGCTGCGGCTCGCAGCCAGGCCAACACGGCGAAGCTGCTGGCGGACAACCCGGCCCTGGCCCGCCTGAAGGAGCTGGAGCTCCTGCAGGAGATCCTGGCCGGTGCGAAGACGGAGTTCGTCTTCGGTCGTGGCGACCTCGCCACGCAGGTGCGCAGCCTGATCGAGCGAGAAGGCTGACGCACGAGAACCTGACGCCGCCGGACTACGGTCCGGCGGCGTCATCTCGCGGCAGGCAGCGCGCGCCGATCCGCGCGAGTGCCAGGCCCGCCAGCAGGCCGACGACGTCCGCCAGGAAGTCCTGCACGTCGCCCGTGCGCCCGCTGCGCATCAGCGCCTGACCACCCTCGGTGACCGCCGCCAGCGCCACGCCCAGGATCAGGACTCTCCACGCCCGCAGGCCCGCGCAGCGCCACGCGATGGCCAGCGCGCAGAACGCCGCCGCGTGCAGCAGCTTGTCGAGCCCGTGCACCGGCATGTGCGGCGTGACCTCGCCGGGAAGCCAGCAGAGCACCAGCACCGCGAGCGTCGTCCCCAGCGCGAGGAGCCGCCGGAGCCGGAGGCTGCGTTCGGGTCGCACGCGGTCGGGTCTCGTGCCGTCGGGTGCCACGCCGCGGGGGGACCTAGGTCGAGGTCGTCGCCGCGGCGACCTGCTCGGCGATCCACTCATACGTCGTCTGGAGGCCTGCGCGCAGCGGTGCTGCCGGGCGCCAGCCCAGCTCCTGCTCGATGAGCGCGTTGTGCGAGTTGCGCCCCCGCACGCCGAGCGGCCCCTCGATGTGCTCCAGCGTGATCTGCTTGCCTGCGATCTCCGCGGCGAGGCGCGCGAGGTCGTTGATCGTGACCATCTCGTCCGAGCCGACGTTGACGGGCCCCGTGAAGTCCGACTCCATCAGACGGCGCGTCGCCTCGACACACTCGTCGATGTAGAGGAAGGAGCGCGTCTGTTCGCCGTCGCCCCAGATCTCGATCGCGTCGCCATCGGCGGCTTCGGCGACCTTGCGGCAGAGCGCTGCCGGAGCCTTCTCCTTGCCGCCGCGCCACGTACCCTCGGGGCCGAAGATGTTGTGGTAGCGGGCGACGCGCACCTCGACGCCGTGGTTGCGCATGTACGCGCCGTAGAGGCGCTCGCTGAAGAGCTTCTCCCAGCCGTACTCGCTGTCCGGCGCCGCCGGGTAGGCCGAGGACTCCTCGCAGTCGGGATCGTCCGGGTCCAGCTGGTTGTGCTCTGGGTAGATGCACGCGGAGGACGAGTAGAAGAAGCGGCGCACGCCGGCGAGGCGTCCGAACTCCAGCGTGTTCAGGTTGATCATGGCCGAGTTGTGCATCACGCCCGCGTCGTGCTCGCCCGTGAAGATGTAGCCCGCGCCGCCCATGTCCGCGGCGAGTTGGTAGACGTGTTCGACGCCGTCGACCGCAGCGCGCACGACCTCCGGCTCGCGCAAGTCGCCGACGATGAACTCGTCCGCTTCCGTCGGCGAGAACTCGGGCCGCTTGAGATCGACGCCGCGCACCCAGGCGCCTTCGCGCTTGAGGCGCTTCACGAGGTGGCTCCCGATGAAGCCGCCGGCCCCGTTTACGAGGACCCTTCGGGTTGTCATGTCCCTCTCCCGAGGCGGGCTCCGCTACTTGCGGAACTCGGCCTCCAGCGCCTCGAAGCGCGGCTTCCATGTCTCGACGAGGGCCTTCACCTGCGGGCTGACGAGGTCCTTCACCTTCTCGACGTGCTTGGCCAAGCCGGGACGCATGCGCTCTTGGAGCGCAATCCTCTCTGCGAGGCGCTGCTTCTCGTCGCCCGTCGCCGAGGCAAGCTGCTGCTTCATCTCGGCC
>JAHEIK010000265.1 GCA_024639415.1 Planctomycetota bacterium | reverse complement strand
CGGCGCCGGCTGCGCTCACCGGTGAGTCGCAGGACGTCACCGTGCAGCGACACGCCGAGCTCGTCGCGCTCGGCTCCGGGGATGCGAGCCGTCACCAGGTACGCATCGTCTTCGACGTCGACGTGCATGGACGGCACGTAGAAGTTCCCCTCGCCGCGGATCCCACCGTCGAAGCGGACGCTGATACGCCGTCCACTCGGGACCGTGAAGGGCTTCCATGCCGTCAGGGGCGCACCGTGCATCGAGCGGACTCCGGCAGCCCGGCTACAAGGGCCGGGCACACCGGAGCGTTGCAAGGTGCATGCCGCCGCCCAAACGCCTGTTTATTGAGGCTCGGGTCGTCGAAGTGACAGGCTGTCCTGCGCAGGGAAGCCCATATGGTGGGGACGCTTCCCCAAGCCCAGCTTGGGGAAGCGTCCCCCCGTTCCCGTCTCCGTGCCCGTCTCCGTTCCCGGCTTCCCCGTCACCCGTGCCCGTGGCCCGCTCTGCTCTTCATCCGCATCCACATCGGTGGACGTGCCGGAGACGGGAACGGGCTCGTTGCCGCTGCTAACGCAGCGGCAACGAGTACGGAGCGTAGGTTTCCGGCACCGTCACCTCGGCATGGCCGCGCTCGCGCAGGTCGTCGGCCAGTGAGAGCGCCGTATCCTCATCGCCGTGCACGAGGAAGATGCGTGAGCCGCGCTCGCGCGCCGGCTCGAGAAACTCCAACAACCCGGTCCGATCCGCATGGGCCGAATACGCCCGGAGGGACGCAACGTGCGCCCGGACGCGGACGGTGCGCCGGAAGATGCGTACCTCCGGTCGCTTCTCGACGATGCGGCGTCCGAGCGTGTGCGGCGCACACCAGCCGACGAAGAGGATCGTGTTGTTCTCGTCCTCCGCCCCGTGCAGGAGATGGTGCGCGATGCGTCCCCCCTCGCACATCCCGCTGCCCGCCAGGATCAGCAGCGGCCCCTCCGTACTGTTCAGCTCGATGCTCTCGGCGCGCTTGACGGTGTAGCGCAACCAGTGCGGGTAGAAGGGTCGCCCCCCATCGGAGAGGAACTCGAGGATCTCCTGGTCGTAGCACTCCCGGTGCGCCGCGAAGACGCGCGTCGCCTTCTCGGCCAGCGGACTGTCCACGACGACCGGGATCTCCGGGATCGTCCCGGCCCTGCGCATCTTCGCCAGCGCGTAGATCAGGTTCTGGGTCCGGCCGACGCTGAAGGCCGGCACGAAGACCTTGCCCTTGCGGTTGATGGCACGCTGCAGGACGGCGTGCAGCTTGTTCTCGGCCAGATCCACGGGCTCGTGCTCACGGGTGCCGTAGGTGCTCTCGGAGAGGACGACGTCCGCGTCCGGGAGCGGCGCCGGATCGCGCAGGATCGGATACATGCGGCGACCGAGATCGCCGGTGAAGTAGATCGTGGGCCCCGTGCCGGTCTCGAGCAGCACGCCCGCCGAGCCCAGGATGTGGCCGGCATCCCGGAACGTCGCGTGGACGCCCTTGGCCACCTCGAAGCGCTCGTCGTACTCGTGCATCACGAAGAGCCCCATGGCGCGCTCGACGTCCTCGCGGGTGTAGATGGGCTCGATCGGGCGCGTCCCCTTCTCACGCCGCTTGTTGAGGTGACGCGCGTCGCCCTCGTTGATCTTCGCGCAGTCCGCCAGCATGGCGGCGCAGAGATCGCGCGTAGCTGCGGTCGCGTGGATCTTGCCGCGGTAGCCGTCGCGCACGAGCGCCGGCAGGGCGCCGCTGTGGTCGATGTGCGCATGCGACAGGATCACGACGTCGGGCTCGACGCCGACGTGACGGTTGCGCTCCATGGACTCGCTGCGCCGGCCCTGGAACAGACCACAGTCCAGCAACACGCGCGCATGGGGCGTCGTGATCAAGTGCCGGCTGCCGGTCACGGTGCGGGCAGCTCCGAAGCTCCGCAGGACGACGTCGCTCATCGCTCGACCTCCTCACCCGACGACGACGGCGTCCGGGTGCCCCTCTCCATACTCCACTGCGAACTGCAGATCCACGCCCCGTTCCGCGTGAATGCGCAGGACGGGCTCTCCGGCCGTTACGCGGTCGCCGGAGCGGACCAGGACGTCCACGCCTGCGCTGCGCACGAGCGGCGCGCCTGCGAGACGCGCGATGCGCGCCACCGCGTAGTTGTCGAGCGCGCGGATGACGCCGTCGCGTGGCGCGCAGATCTCGTGCATGAGCGCGGCGGGCGCAGGCGGCTCCCGCCGCCCCTGCGCGTCCCGCAGTGCGTCCATGGACGCCGACGCGCGCCCGGACTCCAGGATCGACCGCGCCAGGTCGTATCCGTCCCCCCAGTCCACGTCGGGATCGAACTCGAGCACGCGTCCGGCCAGCGCGAGGGCCTTCTCGCGGAGATCGGGAGGGGCGTGGCCATCGCAGGCGAGGACCTGCAGGACGTCGCGGGCCTCGAGCGCCGGTCCGACACCCCGCCCGACGGGCTGGGTACCGTCCGTGAGGGTCACCTCCAGGGTCAGGCCCATCCGGCCCGCCACGTAGCGGAAGAGACGGCGTAGCGCCTGGGCACGCTGGCGTGTCCGCACCTTGGCGGTGGGCCCCACGGGAATGTCGAGCAGGACGTGCGAGGAGCCAGCGGAGACCTTCTTGCTCAGGATGGAGGCCACCATCTGGCCCTCGGCGTCGAGTGCGAGGGGCCGCTCGACCGAGATGAGGATGTCGTCCGCCGGGGAGAGGTTCATCGCTCCGCCCCAGACGATGCACGCATTCTGCTGCTGGATGACGCGGCGCATCGTGTCCAGGTCGAGATCGACGCGTGCAAGACACTCCATCGTGTCGGCCGTGCCCGCCGGCGACGTGATCGCTCGGGAGGAGGTCTTGGGCATGCAGAGACCGTGGGCCGCGACGATGGGCACGACGATCATGGACGTGCGGTTTCCCGGGATGCCGCCGATGCAGTGCTTGTCCACCACGGGTGCGCGATCCCAGCTGAGCGACTTGCCGTGCGACGCCATCGCGTGCGTGAGATGCACGACCTCCTCGCGGTCGAGGCCGTCCATCCCGCAGGCGACCACGAAGGCGGCGAGCTCGGTGCGCGAGTACTGCCCGGCGACGATCTCTCCGACGATGTCCATGAAGTCCGACGCGCTCAGGACCTCACCCGCGATCTTGCGGCGCACGGCCCCGAGCGAGCGGATCGGCGTCGATGGCCAGACCTCGACGGGGTCCCCCACCTGCGCCCCGAGTACCGCCAGCGAGGCCGGGGACAAGCCGATCTCCTCCGGCTGTACCAACGCTGTGTCGTCGGCGATCACGAGCACCGCACTGAGCCGCCGGCCCGCGGCGCGCACGTCCAGACGTGCCAGCGACTGGAAGCCCTCGACGCTGAAGACAGGGCAGTGCCTGTGCACGACGACCACGCGCTCACGGTACGTGTCGAGCGCCACCGCACGCAGCCGCAACTCGAAGGAGGGCGTCATGCCGTGCGCACCCGGGGGCTCCCCAGGGCTTCTGCGAGGATGCCCGCAAGGTCTACGCCGTTGGTCGGATGCGGGATGCTGTTGCTGGAGACGATCGTCTCGATACCCGCAGCACGGATGCGCTCTTCGGCGTCGCCGGCAAAGACCGCATGCGACACGAACAGCCGCATCGAGCGCGGTCGCGCCGCTCGCACGACCTTCGCGAGCGCGATCGCCGTGTTGCCCGTGCTCACCACATCGTCGAAGAAGACGACGTCGCGATCCCGGATCCGCAATCCCGTCGGGAGCGTGACCTTCACGCGCTCGTCGTCCCGGCGCTGCTTGCGAGCGACGACGCCCCGCACACGGGCGGCGGAGGCGAGGGCGGCAATCCACGGCGCACTCTCCTCGTCCGGACCGACCAGCAGCGGATCATGGAGCGCGCGCACGCGAGGCGCGAACAGGGGCGCGGCATGGAGGTTGGCGCCCGGACGGCGGAACACGGCCCAGAGGTTCGACGTGCGGTGCAGGTGCGCGTCCACGGTCACGACGCGCTCGGCGTGGCGGCTGATGATCCGTCCGACGACCGTCTGGCTGAGCGCCTCACCCGGGCGGAAGACGGCGTCCTGACGCATGTAGCCGACATACGGGGCGACGAGGGTGCGGCTCGTGGCGCCGTCGCGGCGGACGGTATCGAGCGCCAGCAACGTCTCGAGCAGTTTCTCGTTGGGGTGGTCGAGGGAGCGGAGGACGGCGGACGGACGGCCGCCCGGCGGCCCCTTCAGCCGCACGAGGCTCTCGCCATCGGGGAAGGTGTGCACAGCCACGGCGCGGAACGACCACCCGAGCTTGCGGGCGATGCGCCGCCCCAGGTCGGCCTGTTCGTCGAAGGCGTAGAGGACGGCGGGTTTCTGGCTGCGTGGCGCGGGGACCACGGCGGGGCCTCCTCCCTACAAGCCGATGCCCTCCAGGGCTGCCGCGAGCCGGTCGACGAGGTCCGCGAAGCGGTCCTGCCACTCGGTCGGCTGTGCCGCGACATGCCCCTCGAGCTCGCGGAAGAGTGTGCGCTCCGCTTCGGTGGGCTCGCGCCCCTCCTCCACGATGCGGTGCGCGATCTCGAGCATCTGCGCGATGCGTTCTTCCATGGGCACCTCCTGTCGAGGGCCGCGCTCAGTCTTTCATGTCCTGGTGGACGAGAATGACCGGCAGGCCCTTCTTCTTCACGACGTCCGTCGCCACGGACCCCATGAGGATGCGGCCCAGCCCCGTGCGGCCATGCGTGCCCAGCACGACGACATCGACATCGAAGCGATGCGCCTCGTCCTCGATCACCTTGGCGACGTCGACGCCGTGCACGAGGTGGAACTCCGTGCGGATGCCGCGCGTCAGGGCGTCGTCGGGCACGAGGCGGTGCAGCTTGTGCAGCACCTTCTCCTCGCCCTTCTGCGTGTCGTCCGGCGTGGGAATGTAGCCCTGCACGAACGGCCCGTAGACAGGGTTGCCCAGGTAGGGCGGCTCGCACACGTGCAGGAGATGGACGCGAGCGCCCTCACCCGCCAGTTGGTAGGCGACGTCGATGGCGAGATTCCCGGTTCCCGAGAGATCCGTGGGACACAGGACCGTTTGAAACGGGACTCGCATGCGTGTGCTCCGGGTGCTGGCTTGCGCCTTCGTGTCGCTCACGCCGCACGCTCCTTCCATCGTCAGGAACTGAGGGAGTCGAGGATCTCCATGGTGCTGACCAGGCCGATGTACTTCCCACCCTCGGCGACGAGCAGACGGTGCACGCGGTGCTTGACCATCTGCCCGGCGATCTGCTTCAGGCCGGCGTCCGCCGGGATGCTGAAGACCTCACCGGTCATGATGTCGCCGGCAGTCTCCTCGGCCTCATCGGGCACCTCGAAGGTATCGAAGTCCTCGTCCTGCATCTCCTCGGTGGAGAGATGGAAGAAGCCGGGGCCGCGGCGCGGATGCGACTCGGCGTTCTCGGCGTAGCGCTCGATCAGGTCCTTGAGCGAGACGACGCCGATGATGTGCCCCGACTCATCGGTCACGGGCGCACCGCCGATGCGGTGATCGCTCAGGCGGCGCTCGACCTCCGAGAGCGGCGTGGCGTAGTTCACGGTCACGACGTTCTTGCGCATGATGTCGCGCGCCGTGACGAGAGCCCAGCGGGCGGCGCTGGCCTGCTGCGCGGCATCCTGCTCGGGGGCGTTGGCGTCGGTAGAAGTCATCGCGGGTTCCTCCTGGGCTGGATTGCTCGGTCACCCGGCCCCCCTGCTACAGCAGGTGGCGTGCCGGGCCGACGAGGCTAGCAGACAAGGGGCAGACGGCAGGCGGGCGGCACGCTGCCACCCGATCAGTCGCCTTGGTGCGTAAATTTCCGCAATTGCTGGGTACTATTCCACGAGATCCGCACTCGCGGTCCC
>JAHEIK010000264.1 GCA_024639415.1 Planctomycetota bacterium | reverse complement strand
CTCCACCGGACCGGCGAGAGCGAGTACCTGCTCAACGGGGCGATCTGCCGCCTGCGGGACATCCGCGAGCTGTTCCTCGACACCGGCCTCGGCATGGAGGGCAACTCCATCATGGAGCAGGGGCAGATCGACGCCCTGCTCGCGGCCAACCCCGCGGATCGTCGCGGCATCTTCGAGGAGGCGGCCGGCGTCAGCCGCTACAAGCAACGCCGCAAGGAGGCCGACCAGCGCCTCAAGCGCACGCGCGAGAACCTCGACCGCCTGCGCGACGTGCTTGACCTCGAAGAGAAGCGCTTCCGTTCGCTGAAGAACCAGGCCGCCCGCGCCCGGCGCTACCAGGCGCTGCGCGAGGAGCTGGCCAAGAAGCGCGTCCTGCGCGCCGTCGTCCGCTACCGCTCGATCAGCAGCGAGCGCGACAGCCTCCAAAGCCGGATGAAGGAAGTGCTCGAGGCCGAAGCCGGAGCCGCCGAGGAACTCGCGGGGCTCGAGACCCACGCGCGCGAGGTCGAGGCGCAGCGCGAGGCAGCCCGGGAGCAGGTCCACGGCATCGAGAACCAGATCACGCAGGCCGTCTCCGACGCGCGCGCCGCCCGCGACCGCGTCGAGTACGCCGAGCGCAGCATCGAAGACCTGAAGCTGCGGATCGACGATGCTCAGCGCAAGGCCGCGGAGGCCCGCTCGCAGGTCGAGCGCATCCGCAGCGAGATCTCCGGGCTCGACGCCGAGGCCCGGACGGCCGACGAGGCCGCGCAGGGGCACGAGGAGCGGGTCGCCACCGTCGAGGAAGCACTGCACCAGCTCGAGAGCGATGCCGCGCGTATTCGCGATGCGCACGACGGCGCCAAGCGCGAAGCCCTCGTGGCCTTGGGCAACATCGGCGACGCACGCAACGAAGAGGCCGAGCGCCGCACGGAGCTGAAGCAGTTCGAGGAGCGTCTCGTCCGCCTGGGCGAGCAGCGTGGAGAGCTGAAGGACCGCCACGAGCGCATCGAGGGCGAGAGCCGTGAGCTCTACGCCCTGGCCGCCAGCTTGGAGGAGCAGGGGCGGGCCCGCGCCCTGGCCCTGGCCGCCGCGGAAGAGCGCCGGTCCGACCGCGTCCATGCGGCGGAGGCCGCCGGCCAGCACCGGCAGGCCGTCTCGGAAGAGCGCGCTACGAAGGGTGCCCGGCTCGAGGTGCTCGACGGGCTGGCCGCTTCCCGCGAGGGCGTCGACGAGGGCGCACGACGCATCATGGAGGCGGTCGCCGAGCAAGCGCCGGAGGCGGACGGCACGCGCGACGGCGTGGTCGGCCTGCTCGCCGACCTGATCCAGCCCGACCCGGCCAACGCGTCCAAGATCGACAAGCTGCTCGGCCACGCGGCCGGCGCGCTCGTGGTGCGTACGCACCGCGACGCCATCCGCTGGATCGAGTGGCTGCGCGAGCAGGGGGCGGGCGACCGTGCGCGCCTGCTGAGCCTGGACATGGTGCGGCCGGTCGTCGAGTCCGGGACCCCCGTCGGGCCCCTGGGTTGCGACGAGCGCGTCGCGGCGCTGGTGCGCTCGGTGGTGTCCGGCACGGTCCTCGTGCCGGACCTCATCGCCGGCGTGCAGGAGTTCCGCGAGCGCGGCATGAACGCCGTGACCCCCGCGGGTGACCGCGTGACCTCTTCGGGCGCCCTCCTCGGAGGACGGGACGGCGTCTCACTCGGCTTGGTCGAGCGGACGACGGAGCGGCGCAGCCTCGAGCAGGAGCTGCGCGGCCTCGACGCCGCGGTGGCGCAGGCCCGCACGGACGCCTCGGACGCCGAGGAGGCCGTGCGCGAGAGCGAGGAGGAGGTGCGCCGTCTGCGCGCGGAGATCGCCGAGCACACGGCGGATCACAGCCGGCGCAGCGAGGCCCTCGCCCGCGTGGACAAGGAGCGCTCCTACGTCGGCGAGGCGTTGGTGACGCTCGACAGCGAGATCGCCGAGATGCAGGGGCTGCGGGCCGAGGCCGCCTCGGCAGCGGCCGACGTGGGCCGCCGCCTGGCCGGGCTCGAGGAGGCGCGCTCGGCGCTCGAGGAGCGTGCCGAAGAGGCGGGGCGCGGGTATCTCGAGGTCGAGACGGAGCGCAAGGCGGCCGCGGAGCGGCGCATGGACGCGCGCCTCGCCCTCGCCGAGGTGCGCTCGCAGGCCCAGGCTGCGCGCCAGCGGGTCCAGCGCGCCAACGACGAGATGCGTGGACTCGAAGAGCGCGCCGGGGCCTACGACAGCGAGGCAGGGGAACTCAGCCAGCGGATCGAATCGGCGGAGGTCGATGCGACGGAGGCCGAAGCCCTGGCCCGGCGCAGCGAGCAGGCTCGCTCGGCCGCCGGTGACGTGCTGCTGGAGGCGCGTGCCGCGCTCGAGGAACTGGAGACGGGTGCGGGCAGTGTCGGCGAGCGCCGGCGCCAGGTTCAGCAGATGCACGAGCAGCTACGCACGCAGCTCGAGGGCTTCCGCGTGCGTGACTCGGAGTTCCGCACGCGCGTCGAAGCGCTGCTGGAGCAGGTGCGCCAGGATCACGGCCTCGACCTCGACGCCGTCGCCGCCGAGAGCGAGCCGACTGAGGAGATCGATCTCGACGGCATGGACGTGGAGCTCGGCGAGCTGCGCCGCAAGCTCGATGGCTTGGGCAACGTCAACCTGAACGCGATCGAGGAGCTGAAGGAGGTCGAGGAACACGTCGAGTTCCTGCAGGGGCAGGAGAAGGACCTGCTCGAGGGCGCTGCGAACCTGGAGCAGTCCATCAAGGAGCTGGACCAGATCTCGACCGAGCGCTTCCAGAAGTCGTTCCACGAGATTCGCGACAACTTCCGCGAGACCTTCCGCCGCCTGTTCGGCGGCGGTCGCGCCGACGTCATGCTCGAGGACGCTTCGAACGTCCTCGAGTCCGGCATCGAGATCATCGCGCGGCCTCCGGGCAAGGAGCAGCGGACGATCTCGCTGCTGTCCGGCGGCGAGCGCACGCTCACCGCGGTTGCGCTGCTGTTCGCCGTCTTCAAGGCCAAGCCGAGCCCGTTCGCGGTGCTCGACGAGGTCGATGCGGCGCTGGATGAAGCGAACGTGCGCCGCTTGGTCAACCTCGTGCGCGAGTTCACCGACGTCTGCCAGTTCGTGATCATCACGCACGCGAAGGCGACCATGGAGACAGCCGACCTCCTGTACGGCGTGACCATGGACGAGCCGGGGGTCTCGCGCAAGGTCGCGGTCCGCCTGACGGACTTCCCCGAAGAGGCCCTGACCGCCTAGGCCGCTGACGCGTCGGGCTTCAGGGGGGCTGTAGGGGCGCCCCAAGGTGCCGCCTGTGGCGGCACCGCGTGCGCGCCCGCGTGTATCGGTACGTGCGCGCGCACGCTCTGGCGCCCATCCCGGCGCGCGGGGGCCTGGGCGCGCACGCGGGCCTTCGCGTTGCGAAGGCCCTTGGGGCGCCCCTACGGTGAGGGATTCTTCCAATCTCCTGGGTATCCTCCATGCGTGAGCGAACCCAAGGACCCCTTCGAACTCGAGCCGGAAGAGGAAGGCAAGCGGCCCGCGCCGCCTCCGTCCCTGGGGCGCGAGGAGATCGTCGTCGCAGAGCCGGTCGAAGAGCCGGAGGTCGACACGCGGACGGTCGCCGAGCGCAAGGGGGCCGATCGCCCGCGCGGCGCCGTCGAGCGCATTCCCGTTCCGTCGGGCTGGCCGGGCGAGGCGTTCAGCTTCCCTTTCCGCAAGCCCGGCCCAACGCTCTTCGTCCTGGGCGTCCTCACGCTGTTCCTGCTCGACCTGCTAGGACTTGCCGAGGCAGTGCGCTTCCCCGGGTGGATGCTGAAGCTGCTGCTGCTGGTGTACGTGCTGCGCGCGCAGTTCCACATCATCGGAGCCTCCGCTGCGGGCCGCGACGTGCCGGAGGGCTGGCGCGAGGCGCTGGCCTTCGAGTGGGACGACCTGAAGCTCTACTGGCGCACGCTGCTCTTCTTCGCGGGCGCCCTGCTCCCGGGCACGCTGCTGTGGGTCTTCGAGGTCGTGCCGCCCGGACTCGCGCTGCTCGTCCTCGGCTCCATGTATGCGGCCGTCGTCGCGCTCGGCGCGGCTCTGGGCGACCCTGCGCTGAAGTGGCCGTGGGGTGCGATCAAGTGGATGACGACACGTCCGCTGCACTGCCTGGCCGGGAGTCTCGGCTGGTGGGTGCTGCTCGGGACGGAGATCGCGCTGCATCACCTGATCGCGGAGGGGCCCGTGGTCTACGGGTTCGTCGCCCTCGTGCTGCGCGTGGCGTGCCTCTACGCGCTGCTGCTCTCTGCACGCGTGATCGGGGTCATGGGCCGCGCCTGGACGGCGGCCTGAGCGCAACGCACTAGTTCACGCGCTCGAGCAGGATCACGAACGCGACGGCGTCCGCCGTGGAGCGCAGCTCGTCGGTGATCATCTTGGCGCGGTAGCCGTCCTTGGCGAAGCGGTCCAGTGCGTCCTGCACGGGCAGCCCCGTGGACGGCGCGTCCTTGAACCAGGCCTTCGAGGAGGGGCCCTCACCTGTCACGAACAGGTACACGATGTCGACCTTGGCACTCGACTCAGCCTGCGAGGACGAGGGGTTGCCGGCGACGACCATGACGGCCAGCACCACGACGGCGACGGCGAGCAGGGCCACGAGGGAAGCGAGGGTGAAGCGCGGGGACGGGTGGGGCATGGGGACTCCTGGGGGGCGAGCTTCGGGCTCGCGGGCTCCCCTGTATATCCTCGGTTCTGCCAAGCAGGTGCCGCAGATCGTCCCGGGGGCCCGATGAAGACTTCGTTCGCCCGCCCACCCCGTCCGAGCCAGGCCTAGCCGATGGCCCTGAGGCTCGTCCAGGTCATATTGCCCCAGGCGCACGCGCCGCACCTGCGGGATCTCGTCGCCCTGGAGCCGCGCGGCGGCCCCTGGCAGGAGACGCTCGAGGACGGCCTCACGTGCACGCGCCTGCTCGTCGAGGGGGACGAGAGCAGCGACCTCGTGGACGAGATCGAGCGGCGCTTCGGCAACGTGCCGGGCTTCCACCTGCTGCTCCTGCCGGTCACCACCGCGCTGCCTCGACCGAAGGAGGACGAGACGGAGGCGCCGCGGCGCTTCGGCACCAAGCGGGGCGGTCTCACCCGGGAGGAGCTGCGGGACGAGGGCTTCGAGATGGCCCGCCCCGATGGCGTCTTCTTCGCCACGGTCGTGCTGAGCACGATCGTCGTGGCCACGGGCCTGGTGCGCGGCAACGCCGCCGTGATCATCGGCGCGATGGTGATCGCGCCGCTGCTGGGACCCAGCGTGGCCCTGGCGCTCGGGACCACGCTGGGCGACACGCGCATGATGACGCGCGCCTTGGTCGCCAACCTGGCCGGTGTCGCGTTGGCCCTGGCCATCACCGTCCTCCTGGGTGCGGCGTTCCACGATCGCCCGTTCAGTCCCGAGATCCTCGCGCGCGTGGACGTCTCGGCCAGTGACGTGCTTGTCGCGCTCGCGGCGGGCAGCGCAGGAGCCCTCGCGCTGACGACGGGTGTCGCGTCCGCACTCGTCGGCGTGATGGTCGCCGTCGCGCTGCTGCCGCCCACGGCCGTGGTCGGACTCGCCCTCGGCCGGGGAGCACTGCACGAGGCGGGTCAGGCGGGCCTGCTGCTCGCCGTCAACCTGCTGTCCGTCAACCTGGCGGCCACCGCGACCTTCCTCCTCCAGGGCATCCGTCCACGGCGCTGGTGGGAGGCGGACCGCGCGCGGCGCGCGAGCATGCTGGCGCTGGCGATCGGCGGCGTCCTGCTGGCCGCGTTGGCGACACTCATCTTCCTGACGCAGCGCTGAGCCCGACGCCGTGGGGCAGGCTCCGGGGTACGCTGCGGCGCCCCGGAGAGCGCCCATGGACAAGACCGCACGCATCG
>JAHEIK010000263.1 GCA_024639415.1 Planctomycetota bacterium | reverse complement strand
GGAGCTCGTCACCGTCGAGGTCCGCGGCCGGGTGTTCCAAGCCCGCAAGCGGTAGGCGTCGAGTCCCGAATTCGAAGCGCGAGCCTCCAGTAGGGGCGCCCCAAGGTGTCACCTCCGGTGGCACCGCGTGCGCGCCCGGAGTGCCGCTCGCCGTATCCGTGACGCCGCGTGCGCGCCCCGAGAACAGTCCGCCGTATCAGCGGCCCGGCGCGCGATCGCCAAGGCGCCCCCGCCGGCGCAGGATCCTCGGGGCGCGCACGCGGCCCTTCGCGTCGCTCAGGGCCTTGGGGCGCCCCTACCGGGAGTTGGCTCGTGCCATCTCGACCAACATCCATTGATCCCGCCCTCATGCCATCCGAGCGTTGGCCCTGGGCTTGGCTACCATGGTCCGAATGCCCCGCCTCACCGCCCTCGTCGTCCTGCTGCTCCTGTGCGCCGCACCTGCCGTGCGCGCAGACGACGCCGCCACGGGCGAGGCCGAGCGCCGCAAGCAGGGCCACGCCGACCTCGTGCTCGATCGCTACGCCCACGACTTCGGCCAGGCGAAGCAGAGCGAGGTACGCACGACGACGTTCACCTACACGAACCGCAGCGACAAGCAGGTCAGCGGCATCGCCGCGCGCGGCGAGTGCGGCTGCAGCGCGGTCAAGCTGTCGCACAAGGAGCTCGAGCCGGGTGCCAGCGGCACCCTGGAGGTCGAGTTCCACACGCTCTCGCTCTCCGGGTACCTGATGAAGCGCGTCCAGCTCTTCACGCGCGATGCGAGTCGCGGGCGCATCAAGATCCCGCTGCGCATCGCGATCGTGGACGGCCTCATCCAAGGCTCCGCCGGGGTGTCGTTCGGCGACATCGGGCTGGGCACCAAGCCGACGAAGGCCTTCTCCCTGCGCTGGTACGAGGGCGTCGGCAAGCCGTTCGAGATCACGGAGCTGGACCTGCCCGAGGGCTTCAAGGCGGTCAAGACGCCCTACCGCCACGGCAAGGATGCGCGCTGGCGCGGCTGGAACATCGCCCTGAGCGTCGACCGCGACCTGCCGCTGGGCATGTACTCTGCCGAAGTGCTCATCCGCACCGATCACAAGGAGCGGGCGCGCGTCACGCTACCGCTCAGCGCCAACGTCTGCGGCAAGATCTGGCTGCAGGCACGGCGCCTGAGCTTCGGGTCGTTCAAGCAGGGCCGGGTGCGCAAGGCGAGCATCAAGTTCCGCCCCTTCGACGACACCGTCACGTTCGGCAAGGTCAGCGCGAAGTCGCGCAGCGGCCGGCTCCACGTGGACGTGAAGCCCGACCCGTACATGGCGGACCAGGGCTACTGGAAGCTCACGGCCACCGTCCCGGCCGACGCCACGCCCGGCACCCTCGAAGATGAGATCGTCGAGCTGCACACGGGCGTTCCGGGAGAAGAGGTCACGCTGCTGAAGGTGCGCGGCACGGTCAAGGTCGCCAAGGTCAGGGTCGCGAAGTGAGCGCGGACAAGGACGCCCCCGTCCCGTCGTCCAAGCGCAGGGACGCCCCTGCCAAGGGCCGCGGCAAGCGCGAAGCGCGCAAGCGCAAGAAGGGCGCGGGCGTCGTCGGGATGTTCCTGCTCTTCGGCGCGGCGCCGATCGGACTCCTGATCTGGTTCTACGCGCAGCCGACGTGGCGCCAGGAGCAGCTGCTGGACCGCGTGCCGGACGGTGCGGGAGGCCGCGCGCTGAAGGCGGCCATCTGCGTGGGCGTCCTGTTCGGCCTGGCCAAGATCGCCCTGCCCGCCTTCCACGGCACGGGCGCGACGCTGAAGGGCTGGCTCGACGCGCTGAAGGCCAAGCCGAAGGTGCTGCGCGTGGTGCTCTTCCCCGTAGAGGCCGTCGTGTGGCTGCTCTGGTTCGTGGTCCAGCTGCTCTTCGCCCTCGACGCGATCCTCATCATCGCCGCGGCCATCGGCACCCTCGTGCTGGTGGCTCGCATCCTGAAGCCCGATCTGCTATCGAACGTGCTGCCGCCCATCCTGCAGTAGGGTCCGCTCATGCCCGCAACGCACGCCGACCAGCTTCGCCTCGGCCTCATCCAGACGCACGCCGACGCGCAAGCCGCTGCCAACCTGGAGCGCACGACCGCCCTGATCCGGCGCGCGGCGGAAGAAGGCGCACAGGTGGTGTGCACGCAGGAGCTGTTCCTCTCGCCCTACTTCTGCCAGGTGGAGAGCGACGAGCACTTCCAGCTCGCCGAGCCCATCCCCGGTCCGACGACCGAAGCGCTGGGCGAGTTGGCGTACGAGCTTGGCGTGGTGATCGTCGCCAGCCTCTTCGAGAAGCGCGCGCCGGGGCTCTTCCACAACACCGCGGTGGTGCTGGATGCGGACGGCTCGCTCGTGGGCCGCTACCGCAAGATGCACATCCCGGACGACCCGCGCTTCTACGAGAAGTTCTACTTCACGCCGGGTGACCTGGGCTTCCAGGTGTTCGACACGCAGTTCGGACGCCTCGGCGTGCTCATCTGCTGGGACCAGTGGTACCCGGAGGCGGCACGGCTCACCGCGCTCGCCGGCGCCGAGGTGCTGATCTACCCGACGGCCATCGGCACGTGGCAGGGCGAGCTGGAACTTGCCGGCGCGCAGCACGACGCGTGGCGCACCGTGCAGCGCAGCCACGCGATCACGAACGGCGTCTTCGTCGCGGCCATCAACCGCATCGGCAAGGAAGACGAGCTCGAGTTCTGGGGCCGCTCGTTCGTCGCCGCGCCGGACGGCAGCGTCCTCGCCGAGGCGAACGGAGACGAGGCGGTCATGGTGGTGGCGTGCGACCGCTCGCAGATCGACACGGCGCGCGAAGGCTGGCCCTTCCTGCGCGACCGTCGCATCGACGCCTACGCAGGCCTCGAGAAGCGCTGGCTCGCCGATGAGTGAGCACGAGGTCGACGAATCGCCGCGCGGCCTGGGCTTCCGCTGGCCCGCCGAGTGGGAACCGCACGAAGCCACGCTGCTCGCCTGGCCGCACGACCCGACCACGTGGCCGGGCGGCGTCGAGCGCGCGGAGCACGCGATGGCTGCGTTCGCCGCAGCCGTCAGCCAGGGTGAGCGCGTCGACCTGCTCGTGGCCGACGAGCGCCAAGCCGAGCGCGCGAACGGCATGCTGGTCGACGCCGGCGCGGCCGAGGTGCGCCTCGTGCTGGTCGAGACGGCCGACGTGTGGCTGCGCGACTACGGCCCGATCACCTTGGTGAAGGGCGCGCTGGCGAAGGGCACGGGTGAGGCGCGCGAGCGTCTCTCGATCGACTTCACGTTCAACGCCTGGGGCGGCAAGTACGAGGAGTTGCTGGCCGACAACGAGATTCCCGTACGCATCCAGGAGGTGCTGGACATCCCGCTCATGAGCACGGACTTCGTGCTCGAGGGCGGCAGCATCGAGGGCGACGGCGAAGGCACGCTCATCACGACCGAGCAGTGCCTGCTGAACCCCAACCGCAACCCGGATCTTTCGCGCGAGGACCTGACGGACGTGCTGGGCATGTTCCTCGGCATCGAGAAGGTGCTGTGGCTCGGCGAGGGCGTGGCGGGCGACGACACGGACGGGCACGTGGACGACATCACGCGCTTCGTGGCGCCGGGCAAGGTCGTGACGGCGATGCAGCCGGACAAGGCCGACCCGGATCACAAGCCGCTGAAGGCGAACTTCCGCAGGCTGCAGAAGATGCGCGACGCCAAGGGGCGCCGCATCGAGATCGTCGAGCTGCCGATGCCGGCGCCGGTCTTGAACGGCAAGGGCGAGCGGCTGCCCGCCTCGCACGCGAACTTCTACGTGTGCAATGCGGGGGTGTGCGTGCCGGTCTTCGGCTCACCGACGGACGACGAGGCGTGCGCGATCCTCGGCGCGTGCTTCCCGGAGCGGGAGGTGCTGCCGATCCGCTGTGAACACCTGGTGGAGGGACTCGGGTCGCTGCATTGCGTGAGCCAGCAGGTGCCGCTGTAGGGCGGCGCCTGCGCTGCCCTCCCGTTCCCGTCTCCGTTCCCGTCACCGTTCCCGGCGTGCCCGTCATCCGTCCCCGTCGCCGACCGGTGAACGCACGCGACGGGCAACGACTCTGGCCGCCTGCGGCGTCCCTCGCGATGCCCCTACCGCCCGTCCTCCAAGCGCCCGATGAGCTCGCGCACGCTCGCGCGGCGCTCGTCGTCCGGATGCTTCGCATGGCGGCGTAGCGCCGCGAGCACGATGTCGACGCAGTCGAGATCCTTCGCATCAGCCAGCGTCCTGTACGCACGTCCCCGGCCGGACTTGTCGTCGCTCACGAGCACGTCCGCCAGCACACGGACGGCCCGCTTGTCGAGCGCGGGGTCATCGAGTTCCGATCGCAGCACCGAACTGGCCGCCTCCGAGCGCTCCCGCTGCACGGCCGAAGCCAGCCCCTCTTCCAGGATCTTGCGCGCCACGTCGTCGTCCGGCTGCAGCGCCTCGAGCAGGCGCAGCGCCCACGGCCGCTGCCGCAGGGTGGCCGCGGGCCAACGACGCGTGGCCATGTCCACGCCACCGTCGGGTCCGGCCTCGATCGAGGTGAAGGCCAGCCAGGCCACGTCGACCTCGGGCGCATCGAGCAGGCCGAACATGAACTCCGGATCGTGGAGGCCGACCGCACGCAGGGCGAACTCGATCGGCACGAACGCCGCCGTGTAATGGGCCAGCGCGTCGGCGTCCCCGCCCGCACCCAGCGCATGGTGGGCTCGTGAGAGTTGCCCAAGGAGATCGGCGAGACGCGGCAGGAACGGAACGCCCGCGCGCCCGAGGTCCTCGATCCCGTCCGCAGCTGCCGCGCGCAGGCCCCAGTCGTCCGACATCAGGCCCGCCTCGAGCGCCGGGGTCACCGACGTGTCCCCCTGCTCGGCCAGTGCGACGGCAACGTAGACGCCATGGGGCACGCTCGGGTGCGCCTCCAGCCAAGCCTTGGCCGCTCGCGACGTCGCCGCGTCGGGGCCGTCGACCCAGCGGAAGGCGCGTGCCGCCCACGGATGGAGCGAAGCATCGTCGCCCTGCAGGACGGCGAGCAGGCGCGGGCCGAGGCCAGGCCCGAGCTCGCCGAAGGCCTGCCCGGTGTCAAAGTCATCCCACGCGCCATCGAAGTCTCGCAGCGCGCGCACCAGCCTCTCGCTGGCCGGCAGGGCGCGCGCGCCCAGTTCGGTCAGGAGGTGCCACAGACTCTCGCCGTCGTCGCTCGCGCACGCGTGGTCGATGAGCGGCAACACGAGTGCATCCGGCACCCAGCTGAAGTCCCACTCAGCAACAAGCGAGGAGAACACTCTCTTCCGCAAGGCTGCGTCGGGACCGTTCACGATGCGCAGGATGTCCTCCAGCGCTTCACCCCTCCGCGCGGTGAGCGCGGCCAGTGCCGCGCCGCGGACGCCGGCGTCTGCATCGGAGAGCCCGGCCTGAACGGAAGCCTCTGAGATCGGCGAAGGCGTGTTCGTCTCCCACAGCACCTCGTAGGCGCGCAGGCGCGCCGCGGGATTGCGAAGCCGGGTCGCTTTGAGCGCCGCCGCGTGGGCGGCGACGCCCATGCGAGCCAGCGCACGACGCGCGGCATCCGCGACCTCCTCATCGTCGTGGTCGAGCAACGCCGTCAGTGCAGGGGCTGCGGCTTCGCCGAAGGC
Organism: Planctomycetota bacterium; assembly: GCA_024639415.1. Taxonomy (GTDB): domain Bacteria; phylum Planctomycetota; class PLA2; order PLA2; family JAEUHO01; genus JAHEIK01. Next base: position 276 of record JAHEIK010000263.1, on the reverse strand, counting down.
GGCGAAGGCGCTCAACAGCGCGTCCGACGGAACCGGCATCCGCTCCTTGCGTGGCAGTTCCCACTGCCTGCGCTGCTCCATCACGAGCGGCTCGATCAACGCGACCGCCACCGGAATCAACTGGTCCGCGTGCGGGCCCAGGCGCTGACCGAAGGCAAGCACAGCCACGCGCGCATGCCACGAGGCGTGCTCGCTGCGCGCAATGCGGAACGCCAGGTCGAAGTCGTTCACGGCCAGGGCGGGCGGCACGTCCGCGCCCTTCGTCCAGTCCGGCCG
>JAHEIK010000262.1 GCA_024639415.1 Planctomycetota bacterium | reverse complement strand
CTCATCGGGGTGCTGGAGGCCTTCCGCCTCATCGACCCCGAGATCCTCGCTGACCAGGCCTTCCTGACGTACGGCCGGCTCCGGCCCGTCCACACGATGACGATGCTGTTCGGCTGGGCCTCGATGGCCCTGATCGGGCTGATGTTCTACGTGGTCGCCAAGTCCGCGTGGCTGCCGATGAACAAGCCGCTCGGCCCGTTCGAGCTGTTCTTCAGCAACCTCGCCCTGTGGTTCACCAACATCGGTGTCGCCGCAGGCGCCGTCGCGCTGTGCATGGGGGACATCAACGCAGGCCGCGAGTACCGCGAGTACCCCTGGTACTGCATGGCGCCGATCTTCTTCGCCATCGGCACCGTAGGGGTCATCTTCTACCGGCTGCTCGCGCGGCGGGCCGTCGAGGGCATCTACATCTCGTGCTGGTTCGCGCTTTCGGCGTGTTTCTGGATCGCGATCACCGTCTTCATGGGCTACCAGACCATCTGGAAGACGGGCCTGGCCGACCGTGTGATCGACGGCTTCTACATCCACAACGCCGTGGGCATGTGGTTCACGCCCCTGGCTGTCGGGCTGACCTACTACGCGCTGCCCAAGCTGCTCAACAAGCCGATCTACTCGTACGCGCTCGGCGTCCTCGGCTTCTTCACGCACTTGATCTTCTATACGGTCATCGGAACCCACCACTACATCTTCACGCCGCTGCCGATGGCCCTGCAGACGACGGCGATCATCTTCTCCGTCGCGATGATCGTGCCGGTGTGGGCGAGCACGGGCAACTTCCTCATGACGATGAAGGGCGAGCGGCTCGCCATCTCGCACAGCTACTCGCTGCCGTTCATCTTCGTCGGTGTCTGCGGCTATGGGCTCGCTTCCTTGCAGGGCAGCGCGGAGTCGCTGCGCGCCGTGCAGGAGGTGCTGCACTTCACGCACTACACGGTCGGCCACGCGCACCTCTCGATGTACGTGTTCGTCACGTTCCTCATCTGGGGCTGCATGTACGGGCTCGTGCCGCGCATGACAGGCCGCGAGCCGCCCATCCTGCTCGTCAGCATCCACTTCTGGCTCGCGCTGGCCGGCATCGCCGTCTACGTCGTCGGTCTCTGCTGGGGCGGTCACGTGCAGGGCGAGTCCTGGGTCGACGGTGAGCCCTTCATGGACTCCGTACGCAAGACGCTGCCGCACATGGTGTGGCGTGCCGTGGGCGGCCTGCTGATGCTGGTCTCGCACGTCTTCTTCTTCATCGCCCTGTGGAAGATGCGCCCGGGCGCCTTCACCATGGCCTTCACGCCGGCGAAGGGGGACTAGGCATGGTCAGCATCCACACCAACCACCGCCTGCTCCTGATCCTGCCGCTGTCGCTCTACCTCGTGCTCGTCGGCTTGTGCGCCGTGTGGCCTGCGATCGTCATGCAGAACAACGAAGCCCTGGTCGAGCGGCCGCCCGAAGACCCGCTCGTGGAGCGGGGGCGTGAGCTCTACGGCCGCGGCTACAACTGCGTCAGCTGCCATACCCAGCAGATCCGCGGCGACGAACGCCTCGCTTCCGTCGTCGACGGGGAGCGCTTCGTGCCGGTGCTGCAGGCCGACGCCCGCTTCGGCCGCGAGAGCGCGAGTCGCGCCGAGGAGTACGCGCACCAGGATCCGCCGTTCATGGGCACGCAGCGCACCGGCCCCGACCTCTCGGCCGTGGGCAAGCGCCTGCCGGACGCGCAGTGGCACTACTGGCACCTGTACAACCCGCAGTCGGTGTCCCCCGACTCGCTGATGCCGCCGCACCGCTTCCTCTTCACGACCGAGGAGCCGTCGAAGGACGAGATCTTCGACTACGACGAAGTGCTCAACATCGACGGCCTCGGCGTGCCTGGCCCGAAGCTCTGGGCCACACCCGATGCGAAGGCCCTCGTCGAGTACCTCATCTCGCTGAAGCGCGAGTACCTCGAGCAGGAGGGGCTCGCCCGATGAGCGCCAGCGCGATCCCTGCTGCCGGCGGCACCCTCGCCGCTCACAGTCACCCGACCTGGGCCGACTTCGGGCCGACGGTCTGGGTCGCCATCGTCGTTGCCGGTGCCTTCGCGATCTGGACGATCTGGAAGGCCGTGATGTACACGCTGCGTCCCGGCGAACAGGAACTCGATCACATCAAGCGCCAGATCCTCATGGATCCGTCCGAAGCCGCTGCCCCTGGGTCTACAGTGCATGACCTGGCGTCGCGACCTGCCACCGGCGCCACCGCTGACGAGGTGCACGACTGATGATCGAGCAGGAAGCCAAGGAACCGATCAAGATCTACCTCGATGACAGCGAGGAGCCCTTCAAGGTCGCGCACCCGCCGCTGCGCTTCTCCCTGAGCACGATCCCGCTGGCCGATGGCGCCCACACGCTGCGCGTCGAGGCGTCGAACGGTCTGGCTCCGCCCACGGTCAAGGAGATCCCGTTCCGCGTGCGCAACGGCGTTGCGGTCACCGTGTCGGGGCTCGAGGCCGGGCAGACCATCGGTGGTCAGGTCGAACTGATCGTCAACGCGTATGCCGGCAATACCGAGGTGGACTTCGAGCCGCGCCGCGCCGAGACACCGCAGCCCATCCCGACGTGGGCTTGGGTGCTCTCGCTCGCCGTGCTCGCCTGGACGATGTTCTACGTGTTCAACCCTGCGCGACCGCCGCGGGACGCTGCCACCAAGGCCTTCACCGTGGACCGCACGGTGGGTGAGCGGCTCTACATGGACACCTGCGCCCGCTGCCACGACGAAGACGGCACGGGACGGCGCAGCGCCACGAATCCCGACGACTTCATCGTGAAGCGACTGCGCGACACACCGAATCTCGCCGTCGACGAAACGCCCTACAAGCTCCTCTTCAAGGTCGTCACGGGCACCCGCTCGAGCAGCGCCGTGCAGATGCCGGCGTGGGGGCCGCGACTCACGAACGAGGAGATCGTCGCCGTCGTCAACTACGTGCGCTCGAGCTGGGGTCACGACGCCTCGCAGATCGAGCCGACGTACCGCCGGCCGCCGCCGGGGATCGACGAACTCGAAGAGAACATCCTCGATGCCATGGTCGGGAAAGACGCCGACCGCCTCGAGACGTGCTGCTGGCCGGAGGGTGTTCGTCCTCAGCTCTACCGTATCGACGGACCGCGCTGGGCCGTCGGCAAGGCCAACGTCATCGACGAGTGGCGGGGCTACTTCGAGGCACTCGGCAAGGGCGAGATCATCGACTTCCAGCTGACGGACGTGCGCTACGCGTACGAGCCCGAGGCCGTCGAAAACGTCGGTGCCTACGTCTTCGCGATGGGGCGCATCTTCCTGAGCACCCGTGCCGAGAACGGCGTGGACGAGTCCGACACCGGCCGCTTCATCCGGGTCTACCGCCGCATCAAGCGGTCCAGCGGTGAGAGCGGCACGGCGTGGGCGTTGGTCTTCGACTTCGCCTCGATCCGTATGCGCGTCGGCTGCGAGGTCGACGGAACCGCCGTCGACTGTCCGCCCGGCCACCAGCCGAACGGCAGTACACCTGTCGAGGTCGACCTGCCCGCCAACCAGATCGGCTACGCCGAGGTCCAGGCGATGCTCGCCGCGCTCAAGAAGGACCCTGGGGACGCGCCGCACGAGCGCTTCTGGGAAGAGGACTACGAGACGTTCATCAACATGGAGTTCCCGCCGACGTGGGACGACGCGGGTGAGCTCTCGATCAAGATGCTGGTGGTCGGCAACTCGGCCGAGTCGAACCTGATCAAGGCCATGCGCGACGGCAAGGGCATCACGGTGACGAAGGCCGACGGCAGCGTCGCTCGCGTGAACATCCAGCCCATGCCCAAGGGCAGCAAGATGGACCCCGCGCAGGTCGACAAGCTCGCAGCGTGGATCGACGCCGGCTGCCCCGAGGTCGCGGGCGAGCCGGGCGGCGCAGCCAAGCCCCCGGTCAAGAGTGGCGGCAGCAAGGAGGAGGCGTCCACCGGCTCGGGGCCGATCGGCTACGAGGGCTTCAAGGACATCTTCGCCTCGCTCGGCCGGGATCCGGGCGACGCCCCGCACGATCGCTTCTGGGAGCTGCCGTACGAGGAACTCGTCGGCCAGTCGTTCCCCTGGAGCTGGGACGATCCGGAGATGACGGTCGCCTACGTCGTGCCGTGGGACAGCAAGTCCAGCAACCTCATCAAGGCGCTGATTGACGGCAAGGGCATCGAGGTGCGCTTGCCCGACGGGCGCCTGGTGCGCAAGAACATCAAGCGCATGCCGAAGGGCGCCTCCGCCATGGAGGATGAGGACATCCAGCGTATTGCCGACTGGATCGACGCCGGCTGCCCGAAGGAGCCGGGCGGCACCTCGCCGTGGCCCAAGCCCGGCGCGGCCGCGCAGCCTCCGTCCAAGGGGGACGCGCCCAAGAAGGCCGCAGCGCAGGACGAGCCCAAGAAGGGGGCCGCGGCGCCGGATGCACCGGCCAAGCCCCTGGACAAGGACGTCGGCTACGCCGAGATCCAGAGCCTCTTCGCCGGGCTGCGCAGGGACCCCGGCGACGCGCCCCACGAGCGCTTCTGGGAGAACGACTACGAGGAGTTCGTCGCGTTCGAGTTCCCGCTCTCCTGGGACGACGTGGGGGAGAAGTCGATCAAGCTGCTCGTCGTGGGCAACAGCGCGGAGTCCAATCTCATCAAGGCGCTGCGCGGTGGCAAGGGGATCACGGTGACGAGGGCCGACGGCTCCACCGAGCAGGCCAACATCCCGATGATGCCCAAGGGCAGCACGATGGACGCGGCGCAGATCGATGTGGTCGCGGCGTGGATCGACGCCGGCTGCCCCGAGGTCGCCGGGCAGAAGCCGGGCGGTGCTGCTGCCGAGAACGACCCGCCGTCTCCGCCGCCGCCTGCGCCGCGTGAGCCAGCCGTCGCGCAGCCCAAGGTGTCGGCCCTCGGCTACGCCGAGGTCGTGAAGATCTTCAAGGCCTTGCGCCAGAAGGCGCCGAACGCACCGCACAGCAACTTCTGGCGCGAGCTCTCCTGGCGGGAGTTCATCGAGTTCGAGTTCCCCGAGGGGCCCGGCAGGGAGGGCATGATCCGCATGGTCGTGCCCTACGACAGCGCGTCCAGCAACCTGATCAAGGCGCTGAAGGACGGCAAGGGCCTCACGGTGCGCTTCCCCGACGGCAAGGTCGTCGTGCGCGACTACGCGCCGATGCCGAAGGACGCCGACCCGATGCCCAGCGGCGACATCCAGAAGCTGGCCGACTGGATCGACGCAGGCTGCCCCGAGCACGCCGGCAAGCCGTCGACGCTGAAGAAGTAGGGGCGGGTCCGAGACCGTCCGCTCTCAGGGAACGCCGGAAGGGGCTCCGTGAGAAGATTCGCAACCTGCGCGTGTGGGGGCAACCTCTCTCGCCGGTCAGAGAGCGTGCCCGCTTGGCTCAGTCGGTCGAGCATCAGGGAGGGGGTTTGGGGGAGAGGGCACCTTTCCCCCAACGGCCCAAGGGGCCGCCCAGTCCGCACGTGAGTGCGGAATGCCGGGGCAGACCCTGTACGAATTCTCGCAACCTGTCGTGGCGGAGGTAACCTCTCTCGCCGGTCAGAGAGCGTGCCCGCTTAGCTCAGTCGGTAGAGCATCGGATTCTTAATCCGCAGGTCCTAGGTTCAAGTCCTAGAGCGGGTACCACCCTCTCCGCAACCTCCGGTTGCGGCCGGGGCCCGTTGGGCGTACGCACGCCAACGCGCGCTCGCCGGCTCGCGCGCTAGCTCGAACGCCAATCCTCCGCGTTCGCAGGTCTCCCGTAGGGGCATCGCGAGGGACGCCGCAGGCGGAACGAGTCGTTGCCCGGCCCGTGCGTTGTCGTGGGCGCCTTGCGGGGACCAACGGGTCGGGCAACCACTCACCCTCGCTGCGCGAGGGATCGGGATGCCCCTACATGC
>JAHEIK010000261.1 GCA_024639415.1 Planctomycetota bacterium | reverse complement strand
CAGACGACCCACGCGACCGGCAGCGTCGCGACGGAGGCGAGCATCATCAGGAAGCCAACCGTGCCGAGCGACGTGCTCAGCTCGCGGGCCGCGCGTACGAAGTCCTGCGTGATCCCGAACGAGCCGTTGCCCGCGTAGGCCTGCCGCGCTGCTTCACTCGTCATCAGACCGAAGTTCATGATGACGTTGCGACCGAGGAGGAACCACGCGAGGAAGGCGTAGGCGACCCGCTCCGGCGTGGAGGCCGTGAACCAACCCGCCAGCGCGCGATAGAAGAACACGCCGGCGAAGGCCAGCTCGCCCAGGTGTCCGGCAAGGAGGTGAAGCAGTTCGTGGGCGTCCGTGAAGGCCAGCATCGGGTAGAGCACGACGGCTACGCCCAGGACGATCCTCAGCTTCGGACGTGCGCGGCACAGCCAGGTCAGCCAGAGCAGCGTGCCGAAGACGGCGAGCACGATCAGCGTCTTCTGCTCGCTGTGGAAGGCCGCGGCATGGCCGTCAATGCGGATGGCCGGGTAGGCAGGTGAACCGAAGAACCATGCGGCGGCGCAGTGTCCCGTCTCGTGGAACAGGGATGCCAGGAACCAGCCCATGTATTGGAGCAGGGGCAGGAGGCCGAGCGCGGGCGCGAAGAGCGCTCCGAGCCCCAGCACGAGCCAGCGGTCGTGGCCGTGCTCGATGGGGGCCTCGGGCAGGAAGGTGACCCGCTCGGAAGCGGCTACGTGGCGCATGGGCTTGCTGCACAGCGAGCACGTCGTGGCATACGGCACGTTGCGGTAGCCGCACTCCATGCAGTGCCGGGTGCGCTGGCTGTCACGGATGCCGGTCTGGTCCATCTACCGCTCTATCGGCTGGATGGGCCGCTGGATCTGAGGTGCACCTCAGGCTGGCGCGCCTCTGCGGTCCCTTCAGATCTTCAGGAAGCATCCGGACGGAGGAATGCCTGGCGGTAGTAGCGCAACTCCTCGATCGACTCGCGGATGTCGGCCAGCGCCTCGTGCTTGCCTGCCTTCTGCGGCGGGTTGTAGGCGCTGGGGTACCAGCGCCTGAGCACTTCCTTGAAGCTGGAGACGTCCACGTTGCGGTAGTGCAGGTGGTCGTGCAGCTCGCGCATGTGCGCGTAGAGGAAGCTGCGGTCCGTGTGGATCGAGTTGCCGCAGAGCGGCGCGCTGCGCTCACCGCAGTGCTGCTTGACGAACGCCAGGGTTTGACGCTCGGCTTCTGCGACGTCGATCTCCGAGGCGCGCACGCGCTCGATCAGGCCGGACTTCGTGAACGTCTCCCGGCTCCAGTCCGAGAGCGTCTCGAGCTGCGCCTCGGTGTTGTGGATCACGAGCGAGGGCCCTTCGGCGATCACCTCGAGCTCGCCGGTCGTCACGATGGTGGCGATCTCGGTGATGAAGCAGTTCTCGGGCTCGAGCCCCGTCATCTCGAGGTCGATCCAGACCAGGTTACGATCGTCACTGCCCACGCGGCGTCCCCCGGGGGCAAGATCCTACCTGGGGGGACGCACGCCGCGGCGCGCGGTGCTACTTGCCGCCCTTGTCGCCGCCGCCGCGGCCGCCCATGCCGCCGCGCCAGTCACGGCCCTGGATCTCCCAGTCCGCCTTGGGCTCGAACTTGGACTTGTCGCGGCCCTGGCGTGCGGCTGTCTGGAACTTCTCCGTACCACCCGAGAACTCGAGCGTTCGCTGGATGCCGTTCGAGACGGCGTCCGCCGCGTCCTTGTCACCTTCGCAGGTGCGGGCCACTCCGTCGTAGTAGGTCATCACAGGACCCTTCCACCACGCCTGCGTGTTCTCCAGCGGCTTGATCATCCGCTCGCGCATGAAGTCGCCACTCTTGGGGTCGCCGATCTCCGCCAACGTCCACGCGAGCATGGCGCGCTTCAGCGTGCCCCGTCCACCACCGCGCCGGCCGCCACCGGGCGGGCCCATGGCCTTCAGCTGCTTCTCGACGCCGCGTGCAGCCTTGGCGTCCTTCTCGAAATAGGCCAGGCCCACGATCGGGCCGAACGAGGCCGCCTCGCTCTTGCTGCCCTTGGCCTTCTTGAGCAGCAGACTGCGCACGCTGGACTCGCCGACGCCGCAGCGACCCAGTGCCCGGTAGATGTGGTTGGCGATCTCCTCGCTCTTCTCCCGGCCGGCGCGTGCGGTGAGCGTCTTGATGCTCTCCTTGCTGCCGATGTACTCGAGCGTGACGGCCGTGTTCGCCCGCAGGCCCTCATCCTTGTGCTTGAGGAACGGGTGCATGGCGAGCGCGGCCTTGTCCAGGCCGGGCACCGTCAGGCCGCGCACGACGATCGTCAGCGCGTCGATCATCTTGTCTTCGGCAAGCGTCGCCATCAGTGCGATCAGGGCGTCGGTGCAGTCGCCGTCCTTGTCGTTGGCCACGAGGGAGCGCACGGCCTCCTCGCGCTGGGCGACGCCCCCACGCTTGATGAGGTCGATCAGCGTCTGGATCCACGCCTTGCGCTTCTCGTCACCCTCCGGAGCGATCGGAGCTTCCGGGGCATCGGGCGCCGGACCGTCACCTGAGCCCGCGTCCGGGGCTTCGGGCGTCGCCGGCTTGCCCTCGCGTGCGCTGAAGGCGGCCAGCGACTTGTCCATCATGTCGAGGAGCGCCTTCACCGCCGTCTCGCCCTGACCGTACGGCCAGTACTCTTTGCGGAACAGCGGCCGGTCGCCGGTCTTGTGATCGGGGTGCGCGAAGATGTGCTGCGGCGACACGATCAGCCCGTCGATGCCGAAGCGCGCACGCAGCTCGCCGTACTCGGCGGAGGACCCCCCCGAGGTGAGGAACACGCACACGAACTTGCGCGACTTCGCTACGATGCGGACATCCTTGTAGATGATCTCGCGCAGGCCCTTCGCCGCGGGCTCGACCTTGCCGCCGTCCACGCGCCTCGAGTTGATGCAGATCATCACGGGCTTGCGCAGCTGCGCGGCCTTCTCGAAGGCCTTCACGACATCCTTCGACCACGTGATCGTGTCGCCCTCTTGGGCGCCGGGTTCGGACGCGTCCTTCTTCTCCTTGGCGAGCGCGCTCGTCAGCGGCAGGAGGCTCAGTGCGGCGATGATGAGCAGGCAGTAGGCAGACCGATGCATGGCACCTCCCGGGGGGCTGGGATCCCAGGATAGGACGCCGGGATCCCCCTCGAGGTTCTCCAGCCGCGGAAAGGCCCGGATTTGCCGTAGTCCTGCCGGTAACCGGGATTCCAGCTGCGCGGGGGTCAGCCGAGTAGGTCGCGGAGGACACGGTGGACCAGCGTGGGGTCGCCGCGGCCTCCAAGCTGCTTCATGCTCGCGCCGAAGATCCGGCCGCGGGCCTTCTCGTTGCCCGCCCGGAAGGCGGCCACGGCCCTGGCCTCGGTCTCCAGCGCCGCGCGGACCGCGGCTTCGATGGCGCGTAGGTCGCTGATCTGGCCCAGTCCGCGCTCCGCGACGAGGGCGGCCGGAGAAGCACCGGACTGCACGATCTCACGAAACAGCTCCTTGGCCGTGCTCGCGTTGATGGTGCCTGCGGCCTGCAGGTCCGCCAGCTCTCCGAGGCATGCCGGGGTCAGCGCGACCTCGCTGAGCCCGACTCGATGTTCGCCCAGATGGCGCAGCAACTCGCCTTGGACCCAGTTGGCGATCGTCTTGGCGTCGCGCGGGCCGTCGGGCCCTGCCAGCGCCGCTTCGAACCAGGCTGAGAGCGCCGGCTCCGCCGTGAGCACCCCCGCGTCGTACGCCGAGAGGCCGAGCTCCCGGCAGTACCGCGCGCGCTTGGCGCGTGGCAGCTCGGGCAGCCGCGCACGCTCGGCTGCCACGAATGAGCGCTCGATCGCAAGCGGGGGGAGGTCGGGTTCGGGGAAGTAGCGGTAGTCCTCCTGCGACTCCTTGGAGCGCTGGTGCACCGTGATGCCACGGTCGTCGTCCCAGCCACGCGTGGAGCGCGGCGTGTTCTCCCGCGTGCGGCAGCTCTCCACGTAGGCACGCGTCTGGCGCTCGGTCTCGTACTCGATCGCACGCCCTACGTTGCTCACGGAGTTGAGGTTCTTGACCTCGACGATCGCGGTCGTGCCACCGTCGTCGAAGACCACGTTGACGTTCGGCTCGCAGCGCAGGTTGCCCTCCTGCATGTTGCCGTCGGACGTTCCGAGGTAGGCGACGATCTCGCGCAGCGCGTCGAGGTAGCGCATGGCTTCGCCGGCCGACGCGATGTCAGGCTCTGAGACGATCTCGAGCAGCGCTGCGCCCGCGCGGTTGAGGTCCACCCGGCTCTTGTCGCCGCCCTCGTCGTGCGTCGACTTGCCCGTGTCCTCTTCCAGGTGCGCGCGCGTGATACGCACCAGCTTCGGCTTGCCTTCGTCGTCGTCGATCTGGATCGCCCCGCCGAAGCACAGCGGCTGGTCGTACTGGCTGATCTGGTAGCCCTTCGGCAGGTCCGGATAGAAGTAGTGCTTCCGGTCCCACTTGCTGACCTCGGCGATCTCACAGCCCAGGGCCAGGCCGGTGCGAATCGCGAGCCGCACGGCTTCGACGTTGAGCACGGGGAGCGCGCCCGGCAGCCCGAGGACCACTGGATCGATGAGCGTGTTCGGCTCCGCGCCGAAGCGGTACGGGCTGGCCGAGAAGCACTTCGTCTCCGTGCTCAGCTGGACGTGGACCTCCATGCCGATCAGGACCTGGCCCCGCGGCGCGTTCACGCGTCACCTCCAGCCGGGATCTGCGGCGCCTCGTACGCGTGCCCCGTGGCCTGGGCCAGCCCTTCGGCGATGTCGAACAGGCGCCCCTCGGAGCCCGGTGGACCCCAGAGCTGCAGGCCCAGCGGTAGGCCGTCGGAGGTCCTGCCGCCGGGAATCGAGACCGCGGGGATGCCTGCCAGGTTTGCCGCCACCGTCAGGATGTCGCAGAGGTACATGGCCAGCGGGTCGTCGATCTTCTCACCGATCCCGAACGCCGGCGTCGGCGTCGTCGCCGAGAGGATCACGTCACACTGCTCGAAGGCGCGCTCGAACTCGCGGCGCAGCGCTTCGCGCGCTGCCATCGCGCGCTTGTAGTACGCGTCGGCGTAGCCGGTGCTCAGTGCGAACGTGCCGATCAGGATGCGGCGCTTGACCTCGTCGCCGAAGCCCTCGTCGCGCGTGCGGGCGTAGAGCTGCTGCAGCGTGTCGTCGTCCGCGGTGCGGTGGCCGTAGCGCACCCCGTCGAAGCGCGCGAGGTTCGAGGACGCCTCGGCCGGGGCGACGATGTAGTAGATCGGGATCGACGCCTTCACGAGCGGGAGCGAGAAGTCGACGGACACGGCGCCGCGTGTCGTGAGGGTGTCGCGCACCGCCCGCAGCGCGGCGTCCATCGTCTCGCCGCCCGCGACGGCGGAAAGCGAGAACTCCTCGACCCGGCCCACGCGCAGGCCCTCCGGCTGCGTGCCCCCGCTCGTCGACACGGGCGGCAGGCTGCGTGTCGTGGCGTCGGACGGGTCCGGGCCCTGGATGGCTTCGAGCAGGGCGCGCACGTCGGCGGCCGTACGGCCCATCGGTCCTACCTGGTCGAGGCTGGAGGCGAACGCCACGAGGCCGGCGCGTGAGACGCGGCCGTAGGTCGGCTTCATGCCGACGATCCCGCACAGGGCTGCCGGTTGGCGGACGGAGCCGCCCGTGTCGCTGCCGAGGGCAAGCGGCGCCATCCCGGCGGCGACGGCGGCGGCGCTGCCGCCCGAGGAGCCGCCCGGCACGCGGTCCAGGTCGTACGGGTTGCGGGTCGGGCCGTAGGCCGAGTTCTCGGTCGAGGAGCCCATGCCGAACTCGTCGAGGTTCGTCTTGCCGACGATGCACGCGCCCGCATCGACAGCACGCTTGACGCTCGTGGCCCAGGTGGGGGGCGTGTAGCCGGCGAGGATCTTCGAGGCGCAGGTGAGCG
>JAHEIK010000260.1 GCA_024639415.1 Planctomycetota bacterium | reverse complement strand
CCACCTTCGGGCTGCCTTTCGTGCCGGCTGCCGGGGGCGGCTCCTTCTGGGTCGGCTTCCAGAACGTCACGACGGACGACGCGCCCGTGTTCGTCACGGCCTACGACAATGCCGGCGGCACGTACGGCGCGGCCAACCAGGCATTCACTGTGCCCGCGCGCGGCGAGTTGCGTGTCGCGCTGAACGAGATCGCAGGCGGCGCCACGAACGGTGGCTGGGTCTGCGTCGAGACCCGCGACGTGAACAACCCAGACGCCGTCACCGGCGAGCCGACAGCGCTGCCGACCAGCGGCTACGTTCGGGCGTACGCCCACCGCGAGCTTCTCGGAGGCAACAACGAGGCCGATGCCGCTCCCGGCCTGACCGGGCGCTCGAGCGGCGTCAGCATCGCCGTCACGCCGCACACCGATCGCGTGCAGCTGATGAACTACACCTTCGACCAGAACGCCGGCGGCGCGCTGCCGCAGGCGCTGACGTTCGACATCAGCACGTTCGACACCGACGGCGATCAGGTCGGCGCGACCGTGACGCAGGCCGTCCCGGCGAACGGCGCCTTCGAGTTCGTCCCCACGGTGAGCGCGGGTCAGATCCGCATCGATCCCGTAGGTGCTCCCTTCCCCGCCGCGCGGCAGGTGCGTTACGCCGCGGCGGGCCGTGAGAATGGCCTCCAGGTGCACATCGAGACCCGTTTCCTGGATGTGTCGACGGATCACCTGCCCGGCCTGCTCGATCTGGGCTTCGAGGTCGCCCACGGCGCCGATGCCGCCGGCAACGTACACGACTTCGCGCTCGTCCTCAGCAACCCCACGACGTCGTCCGAGTCGCTGACGCTGCAGGCCGTCTACAGCAAGGGCGGCCTGCCCGTGCTCACCGCGCCGCGTGGCTACGTCCTCGGCGCCGGCCGCAGCGTCTACATGCGCACGACCACGCGCGACTCGCTCGGCCTCCAGCAGGGTGAGGACAGCTGGTTCGAGGACATCTTCGGTGACGTGTTCCTGAGCACCGGCTTCGACGAGGTCACGCTCTACGTCCAGGCACCGCGGACGCTGGACGTCTCCGCGCGGCACTACGACCCGTCGTTCAACGCGTTCTTCCAGATCCTGCGCGCCATCCCGCGCACGAACCGCGCGTCCATCTTCGACCTGCCTATCCAGGTCACGCCCTCGGGCGGCAAGCGCAACTACATCTCGATCACCAACACGACGAACGGCAACCTCGAGGTCCCGATCCGCGCCTTCACGCCGGAGCAGGGCACCGAGTACATCCTGGATCCCGTGGTGGTGCCGCCGATGAGCCGCTTGGACTGGAGCCCGGACGGGTTGATCTTCCGCGAGGAGCCCACGGACACGATCGGCTCGCCCGTGCCGTTCCTGCGCCTCGACATGGTGCCCGTGACGGGCGCCCTGTTCCGTAGCCGGACCGAGGCGCGCGACGCCGGCGGGCTGCTCTTCTACATCACGCCGACGATCGTCAGGGACTGACACGTCCTCGTCTGACGCTCGGCTCGATCCAACACCCTGAACCAGGTGTCCGGTACAGGCCGGACGCGGATACAACCCCGATCATGCGCATCCTCAGCGGAGTCAAAGCCACCGGCCGGCCGCACCTCGGAAACTACTTCGGGGCCATTGCGCAGTTCATCGACCTCCAGACCAAGGGAGAGGGTTTCTACTTCGTCGCCGACCTGCACGCGCTCGATCTCGTGCGCGATGCCGAGACGATGCGCGAGTACGCGCTGGGCGTCGCGCTGGACTACATGGCGCTGGGCCTCGATCCCGAGCACAGCACGCTGTTCATGCAGTCGGACGTGCCCGAGGTCAGCGAGCTGATGTGGATCCTGGGCACCGTGACGCCCATGGGCCAGCTACAGCGCGCGCACGGCTACAAGGACGCCGTCGCGAAGGAGAAGGAGGTCGACTTCGGCCTCTTCGCCTACCCGGTCCTGATGGCGGCCGACATCCTGCTCTACCGCAGCGCTGTGGTCCCGGTCGGGAAGGATCAGCTGCAGCACCTCGAGCTCACGCGCGACCTCGCTGTGAAGTTCAACCTCACGTACTGTCCGGACTTCGATCCGCAGACGGGCGAGGGCGGTGTGTTGAAGCTCCCCGACGCCCACATCATGGAGAACGTCGCCGTCGTGCCTGGCACAGACGGCCGCAAGATGTCGAAGAGCTACGACAACACGATCCAGCTCTTCGCCCCGGACAAGCAGATCAAGAAGTCGATCATGCGCATCGTGACCGACTCGACGCCCGTCGAGGATCCGAAGGATCCGGAGGCCTGCAACGTGTTCGCGCTGCTGAAGCTCTTCTGCGACGAAGCCGAGCTTGCGGACGTCGCCGAGCGCTACCGCGCGGGCGGCACGGGCTACGGCGAGTTCAAGAAGCTGCTGCTCGAGAAGTTCCACGCGACCTTCGACGAGGCGCGTGCGCGGCGGGCGGAGCTGGCGAAGGACGAGGCCTCCGTACGCGAGGTGCTGGCCCGGGGCGCGGCGCGCGCAAGCGCGGTCGGCCGCGAGGTGCTGCTGGACGTGCAGAAGGCCTGCGGGCTGAGGTAACCCCTCCGTCTCGCCGGGTGCGCTTCCCGTGAACGTGAACGCGCCCGCTTGCGTTCCCGCCGTACCCGATCTGCCGTGACCCGTGGTCCGGGAACGGAGCACCGGGAACGCCAGACGGCGGTACCGGGCACGCAAACGTTCACGTTCACGGGCCGGAGGCCCCATTCAAGCCTTCCCATTCGCATCGCCACCATGCACGATCCCACATTCAGGAGTCGTTCCATGTCATCACGACGCATTCTCGTCACCGCCGCCCTGCCGTACGCCAATGGCCAGTTCCACCTCGGGAACATGGTCGAGCACGTGCAGACCGACATCTGGATCCGCTTCCAGCGCCTGATCGGAAACCGTGTCCTCGCCGTCTGCGGCGACGACACGCACGGCACGGCCACGATGATCCGCGCCCGCCAGGAGGGGCGTCCCGAAGAGGAGATCATCGCGGAGATGAACGCAGCGCATCAGCGCGACCTCGCCGCGTTCGACATCGATTACGACCACTACAGCCACACCAACACCGAGACGAACCAGGAACTCTGCAACGAGATCTGGGCGTCCATCCGCGCAGCCGGCCTCGTGGCCGAGCGCGAGGTCACCCAGCTCTTCGATCCCGTCGAGGGCACGTTCCTGGCCGATCGCTTCGTCAAGGGCACGTGCCCACGCTGCAAATCTCCGGACGAGTACGGCGACAACTGCAACAACTGCGGCGCGACGTACACGCCTGCGGACTTGATCGATCCGGTCAGTGCGCTCTCCGGCGCCAAGCCCGAGACGCGCAGCGCGGACCACCTGTTCATCCAGATCGTCAAGCTGCAGGAATGGCTGGCCAACTGGACGACGTCGGACGACAACCTCCAGCCGGAAGTGGCGAACTACCTGAAGGGCAACTTCCTCAGCGAGGACCTGTGGGATTGGGACATCTCGCGTCCTGCGCCGTACTTCGGCTTCGAGATCCCGGACGCGCCGGGCAACTACTGGTACGTCTGGTTCGACGCGCCCATCGGCTACATCGCGGCCACCAAGGAGTGGTGCGACGCGAACGGTGAGTCGCTCGACGACTGGTGGCGCTCGGATGACGTCGAGATCCGCCACTTCATCGGCAAGGACATCATCTACTTCCACTGCCTGTTCTGGCCCGCGATGGTGAAGACGGCCGGGTTCACACTGCCGGACCGCGTGCAGATCCACGGCTTCCTCACCGTCAACGGCGAGAAGATGAGCAAGTCGCAGGGCACGCACATCCGCGCCGCGACGTATGCCGAGCACCTCGATCCGCAGTACCTGCGCTACTACTTCGCGAGCAAGTTGACGGACACGCTGGCGGACATGGACCTCGTGCTGGACGACTTCGTCGCGAAGGTGAACAGCGACCTCGTCGGCAAGGTCGTCAATCTCGCGAGCCGGACGGCCAAGTTCGCCAAGGCGAGCGGCCTCGCGGAGACGTACCCCGAGGACGGCGGCCTCTTCGCCCACGCTGCGGCCGAGGGCGCGGCGATCGCGGCGGATTACGAGGGCTGCAACTACCGCAAGGCGATGCAGCGCATCATGGCGCTGGCCGATCGCGCCAACGAGTTCGTCGAAGAGGCGCAGCCGTGGGCGCTCAAGAAGCAGGAGGGCAAGGAGCAGGAGCTGCAGGACACCTGCACGATCGCGCTCAACCTGTTCCGCCAGATCGTGATCTACCTGGCGCCGGTGCTGCCGCGCCTGGCCGAGCAGATTCGTGTGTTGCTGAGCGCGCCCATCGCGCACTGGGACGAGGCGCAGACACCGCTGACCGGCACACCCGTCGCCAAGTTCAAGCACCTGATGCAGCGCGTGGACACCGAGGAGTTGGCTGCCGTGATCGAGGAGAGCAAAGAGGTCGTGCCGGAGTCCGTGCACGCCGTGACGAACACGGACGACGATACCGCACTCAAGGCCGAGCCGATCGCGGAGGAGTGCACGTTCGACGACTTCATGAAGGTCGACCTGCGCGTCGCGCGCGTCCTGAAGGCGGAGCACGTCGACGGCGCCAAGAAGCTCCTGAAGCTCACCCTGGGCCTCGGCGGCGACGAGACCCGCAACGTCTTCGCCGGCGTCAAGGCCGCCTACGAGCCCGAGGCGCTCGAGGGCCGGCTCGTCGTGTGTGTCGCCAACCTGGCGCCGCGCAAGATGAAGTTCGGCGTCTCCGAGGGCATGGTCGTAGCCGCAGGTCCCGGTGGGAGCGAGATCTTCGTGCTTTCCCCGGACGACGGCGCCGTACCCGGCCAACGCGTCCACTAGAATCCGCGGGCCCCCGCCCCGGAGATCCGCATGCGTCTACTCAGCCTCCTCGCCGCCGTCTGCCTGCTCGGCGCCCTGCCGCGCGGGGTGGCGGCGGAGGATGAACTGCCGTATCCGGCGGGTCGCAGCACGCAGACCATCGAGGGCCTGCAAGTCGAGCTCGGTCTGCCTGAGAAGCTCACCAAGGAGAAGCCCGCGTCGTTGGCCGTGATCCTGCACGGTGCCGGCGGGACGGCCACGGGCATGGCCGCCGCGCTGCGCGAGTGGATTCCGCTCGGCTACGTCGTGTGCGCACCGAAGTCCAAGGGGCAGGTGTGGTCGGACTCGGACGTCGGCTCCGTCAAACGCATCATCGCGCACCTGCGCAAGGTGCTGCCGCTCGACGCGGCGAAGACGCACGTGCTCGGCTTCTCCAACGGCGGCTGGAACCTTCCGCCGCTCGCCTTCGACGACGACATCAAGCCGTGCAGCGCGACGTGGGTTGCGTCCGGTTGCCGCGGAGGCTCCCCGCCCAAGTGGGCCAAGGACGGCATGGGCGTGATGGCGCTCGCGGGCATGCAGGATGCCAACGCGGCGTCGGCGCAAGAGACGGTCAAACTGCTACGCGGCAAGGTGCGCGTCGTCGAGGCACGCTTCCAGCCGAAGCTCGGGCACAAGTGGCCGCGCGAGCTGATGCCCTACCTGCGCTGGTGGATGGGCGCGATGGAGGGACGCTTCGTCCCGGGCGAGGACCTGAACCTGAAGTGGGGCAAGGACATCGAGCGCGCCGTCAGCATGATCGCAGGCGACAAGAAGGGCGGCATCGTGGTCCTCGCCTACCAGGCGGACGACAAGGACAATCCTCTCGCGGCGGAGCTTACGAACGAGACGTTGATGAACCCGCTGGTGCGCTACTACGCGAACCAGCTGCAGGCCGTGAAGATGGACTACGCGGTGAACAAGGACGAGCTCGAGGCGCTGGGCGTCACCGAGACCCCCGCCCTCCTCGTGCTCAAGAAGGACGGCAAGCGCAAGACCGTGCTGATGGGCAAGAAGGGCCTCAAGCTGCGCAAGGTGCTGTCCGCCGTCAAGTCCGTCGCTCCGAACAAGAAGAA
>JAHEIK010000259.1 GCA_024639415.1 Planctomycetota bacterium | reverse complement strand
CGACACCGCTCGGCTCGAACTCGTCGAGCAGGGCTGCGCCTTCCTTGCCCAGCGCACGGCGCACGGCCGGGTCCTCCAGGCGCAGGTCGCGGATCTCGAAGTCGATGTGGAACTCGCCCGTCTCGCTGACGACCCAGCCGTTGGCGTGCACCTGCCCACCGGCCATCTCCGTCACGAGGGACTTCAGGTTGACCCGCCCCTCGCCGAAATCGACCCGGAACGCACCCCTGCCGAGGAGCTCCTGCAGTTGGTCGCGGGTCTTCGCGTCGATGGCCTGGAAGCCGGGCAGGTCCTCCACCTCCAGCTTGCTGAGCTCGACGGCGCTGTTCCAGTCCACGCGCAGGTCGACGGCGCCCTCCGCGACCCCGCCCTCGCGCTTGAGGCGCAGCACGAGGGTGCCGTCCTCGATCGAACGCGAGCGCAGCGGGCCCGCCAGCTCTTCGGCCAGCACGGCCAGCAACTCCTCGGTCAGGCGCAGCGGATCCCAGCGTGCCGTGAGATCGAAGGACTCGCCGTCGGCCGCCAAGGCCCCGTCCAGCGTGATGAGGCCCTCGTCCTGGCCGAGACCGAGCGTGCGCAGTCGACCGCGCACCTCGACGCGTCCCTCGGCGTCCGGGTGCAGATCGAGCTCTTCGACCCGCAGCTTGAGGACGCTCTCGGGTGCGAGGCGCTCGGAGTTGGGCATCGCCCGGTAGAGCAGCAGCGCGTCGCGGAAGATGATGCGCGGCATGACGCCGCCCTCGTCCGAGGAAAGTTCGAGCGCGAAGTCCGGCGCGATGCCGCCTTCCGTCTCGTGGGTGAGAATGCGTGCGCCGTCGATCTCGATACGCAGCGGGCGGAAGCGGCCTGCCGCCAGCGCCAGGGGATCATGCGTGATCGCGACGCGCTGCGCCTCGAATCCGTTGAGCACGCGCGGCTCGCCGTCCGGTCCGACGTCGGTCGTGCGACCGCCGGTGCTCGGGACCTTCAGGCCGCGCAGGACCGCGCCACGCGCGAGGTCGAACTCGAGCGGGCGGTCGTGTGTGACGCCCGGGCCGAACATCTCCGCGAGCGGACCGTCGGCCAGCTGCCTCAGCGCACCCGTGGGGGGGCGTACGTACGTCTGCCAGACGTGTGTGCCCCCCGCGACGATGCCCGCGAGCAGCACGCACTGGATGATGCGGCGACGCAGCATCTCAGCGCGTTCCGGCGTCGCGCGCCGTGTAGTGGCGCTTCACGCGGCGGCCGATGCCGCAGAGGATCTCGTACGAGATCGTGTCCGCGAGGGTGGCGAGTTCCTCCGCCCCGATGCACGCATCGCCGTCCGTGCCCAGGAGCGTCACGGCATCTCCCACGCTGGCGTCGGGTACGTCGGTCACGTCCACGGTCGTGTAGTCCATCGACACCCGCCCGATGACCGGGCAACGACGGCCGCGCACGAGCACGTCCGCACGATTGGAGAAGGCATAGCGGTAGCCATCGTTGTAGCCGACCGGAAGGGTCGCGACACGGGTCTTGCGCCCGGCGCGCCAGGTCGCTCCATAGCCGATGCGGGTGCCCTTGCGATGGTCCTTGAGGAAGACGATCTGGGTGCGCCAGCGCAGCGCCGGCAGCAGATCGGAGCCACGGCGGCCGTGCGGGTCGAGGCCGTAGACGGCCAGACCGGGCCGGACGTAGTTGAACGCGGCCGGCAGGGAGCTCATGACGCCCGAGCTGGCGTGCACGTGGCGCCACGGCGGCAGCAGACCCTCGCCTTCCAGCGTGCGCAGGACGCGTCGGAAGCGTCGGAGCTGGAGGTCGGCGAGCTTGCCACCGTCCGGTTCGGCCGAGGCCAGGTGCGTGGAGATGCCGCGCAAGGTCAGGCAGCGCGAGCGGCGGACCTCCCGGGCGATCCCGGGGACGCGCTCCGGGTGGCAGCCGAGGCGCCCCATGCCCGTGTCGACCTTGATGTGGACGCCGACCTTGGGGCCGGAGCGGCCGAGCACACGGCGCAGCGCGCGCACGCGATCGCCGGAGTGCACGGTCACGTCGATGCCGCCGCGTGCGACGGCCTCCATCTCGCCCTCGACGACGGCGCCCAGGATCACGATGGGGGCGGTGATGCCGGACTCGCGCAACTCCAACGCTTCGGTCGAGTCCCCGACGCCGAGCGCGTTCGCGCCGTGCTGCAGCAGGTGCCACGAGACGGGCACGGCGCCGTGGCCGTAGGCATCCGCCTTCACGACGAGCATCACGTTCACGCCTTCGCCGGACGCGGTGCGCACCAACTCGAGGTTGTGCTCGAGGGCCCCGAGGTCGACCTCCGCCCAGGTACGCGCTTGGAGCATGGTCAGTCCTGCTCGCCTGCGGCCTTGCGCTCGGGCGCCGACGCTTGCAGGTAGAGGGGGGCGAGGTCGTGTGCGCGCACGACGGTCCCAGCCTGCGACGACAAGCCGAGACGCAGCAGCGTCTTGGCTCCCGGTCGGACGTCCAGGGGCCGGCCCTGCCACGCGAAGCGCTCGGCGAGTGCCGCGGCTTCCTCGCCCACGATCGTGCTGCCTGCGGCAGCGTCACGCAGCGTCTCGCCCGGGCTGCGGCCGAGGATCGGTTCGCCGCCCGGCGCCGCGCGCCGGTGGTACACGGTGCCGCGCCCTGCGTCGCGCACAGCCAGGACCGCGCCGTCGGCCGGAGCACACGCTGCGAGGAGGTCGAGGCTGTTCACGGCCCGCACCTCGAGTCCCAGGGTCCACGCGAGCGTCTTGGCGACGGTCACGCCGACGCGCACGCCCGTGAACGAGCCCGGGCCGACGTCGACGACGAGCGTCGTCAGGTCCGCGGCGCCCAGCCCGGCGTCTGCCAGCAGTCCCTGGAGGGCCGGCATGACGTCGCGGCCGCGCCCGCGGCCGGCGGCCAGCGGCACGTCGTAGACGGTGCCCGCTGCGCACTGGAGGGCCAGTCCGCCGTCAGGTCCGCTCGTTGCGATGGCCAGGGTGGGCATGGGGTCATCCTAGGAGGGCTGTGGGGCAATTCCTTGGATCGGCCGCGGGACCGGCGGGGCGCAGCCGGAGGGCTTTCCAGGGACCGCGCGGCCGGTGGTAGAACGGCGCGATTCCGGTGGAGGAGCGATGACAGCAGCCGCGCGATTCTTCGGCACCGACGGCATTCGCGACGTAGCGGGATCCGGGCGCCTGACCGACGCCCACGTCCAGCGCATCGGCCGTGCCCTGGCCTCCTTCGTCCGAGAGCAGAAGGCGGACGCAGAGCCGCTGCGGATCCTGCTTGCCCGCGACCCCAGGCCCAGCGGCGCAGCCATCGTGGGCGCGCTGGCCGGGCGCATGGC
Organism: Planctomycetota bacterium; assembly: GCA_024639415.1. Lineage (GTDB taxonomy): Bacteria > Planctomycetota > PLA2 > PLA2 > JAEUHO01 > JAHEIK01. The sequence goes on along the minus strand of JAHEIK010000259.1, from coordinate 2,619 downwards.
GGCCGAGGGCGCGGAGGTCATCGACGCGGGCGTGCTGCCCTCACCGGCGCTGGCGTGGCTTACGGCCACCGAGGACTTCGCGCTGGGGTGTGCGGTGAGCGCTTCGCACAATCCGCCCGAATACAACGGCATCAAGCCGTTCCTAGGCGACGGTCGCAAGCTTTCGGTCGCCGAAGAGGCCCAGGTCGAGGCGCTGATCGACGGCCTGGACGAGGGCGTCGACGGCGGCCCGCCCGCGCGCGATGCGGCTGCGGCGGCGCGCTATGCGGTGTCCGTCGCGGACGAGCTGGCATCGCTGGGCGACGTCTCGGGCATGCGCCTCATCGTCGATCTCTCCGCCGGCGCAGCCACCACCACGGCGCCGATGGCGCTCGAGGGATTGGGGCTCGAGGTGGCCTACCTGCACAAGGCCGGCGATCGACCGATCAACGAGGACTGCGGCACCGAGCATCCGGGCGAGTGGCTGGGCTGGGTGCAGCAGGCGGACGTAGACGGCGGCCTGGCCTTCGACGGCGATGCCGACCGGGTACTGGTCGCCGACGAGCACGGCGACGTGCTCGACGGCGACGACCTGCTGGCGATCCTTGCGACCGATGCGCGCGAGCACGGTGGTGTGCCGGCCGACTCGGTGGTGGGCACGGTGATGGCCAACCTCGGTCTCGAGGAGTACCTGCAAGGCCTCGGCGTCAAGCTGGAGCGTACGAAGGTGGGGGACCGCAACGTCGCCGAGCGCATGCGCGAACTCGGCGCGGTGTTCGGCGGGGAGCCGGCGGGCCACGTCGTGCTGCCGCGCACGGATGCCGATGGCTGCCTGATCGGCGACGGCCTGTTCGCGGGCATCGCCGTCTTGCAGGCGGCGCGCAGGCTGGGGCGGCCGTTGTCGGAGCTGCGGACGCTGCGTCCGCGCCGGCCTCAGACGCTGATCAACGTGCGGATGGCCGCGCGCAAGCCGCTCGACGACTGGCCGGTGTTCCAGGCTGCGTGGCGCGAGCAGGAGCAGGCGCTCGCCGGCGCGGGGCGCTTCGTGATCCGCTACAGCGGGACGGAGCCGCTGCTACGGATCATGGCCGAGGGCCGGGATGCGGCGCAGGTCGAGCGTGCGGTCGAGGCCCTGGCCGCCATCGCCCGCTCAGAGTCCTAACCCCGTACCGAGGCTGGTTTTTTCCTCCGGCGTTCGCGGCCAATCCCGGCGAAGAAGACGAGCCTCGGTACGGCGTTCGAGTTCCGACGGGGTGGGGCCAGCCCCCATACGGCGTAGACCTCTCACCCTCGGGAGCGTTCGATCCTGCGCCCGGAGCCGGCGGAGGGCGCACCAGCGTCCACATGTCCAACGGGCCCCGCGCGGCCGCAGGCCGTGTGGGAGGTTCCCTGGCGATCACCCTGACGACCTTTGGTCGTCAGGGTGATCGTTAGGGTTTCCTGGGGTTCCAGCGCACTTGGACGTCGAACGCGTCCTGCCCGTCGGCCGGCAGGAACGTCACGCCCTGATCGCGGTACTTCGCGCGGGTCGGGAACCAGAAGAAGCGTGCGCCGACCTTCTTCCACTCGGAAGTGCCGTTGCCCATCGTGCCGTCCGGCAGCTGCGACGGGTCGGTGATCTCGAGACCCCAGGCCCACCCCGCCAAGTCGCTCGCCAACTCGTCGAGCACGGTCTTGGGGCCCTTGAGCGTGCCGATCAGTCGCAGCCTGCCGGCAGCGATCACGCCGACCCACTTCTGGCGCTCGTCCCTGACCTCGTAGTCCTCGGGCAGCTGGATCAGCAGGCGGTTCTGCAGCTCCCGCGGCTCCGTCTGCGTGAGTGTGACGGTGGCGCGGATGGCCGGCAGGTTCAGGGTCTGCCGCCACGCCGTGTCCGTCGCGCCACGCCAGCCTTCGAAGGTGAGGTCGTAGGTCAGCTTGCGATCGAAGGGGACGTCGCCGTCGGCCACCAGCTCGCCCGCGACGGAGACCAGGTTCACCGGGTCCGGGAACAGCAGCGTGTAGGCCGCATCGTCCTCGCGCCCCTTGGGCGCCATGAGACTCACCTTCTCCAGCGAGAGCTTGATGTCAGCCCGAATGCCGCGCGCGGCCAGCTGTGCAGCCGTCGGGTTCGTCGCCGCCGCCGCGTCGAGCCAGCCCACCCGGGGGTGCGCCGAGGCGAGCGGGAAGACCTCGCCGGAGGGAGCCTCCGCGCTGGCTTGGACCAGGATGCGGTCGTGGTTGGCGAAGGGCCAGTCGTACTTGTCGATCCGGGCGTTGAGGTCGCGCTTGTCGGACTTGATCTCCTGCGTGATGCGCATCGTCACCACGGGCCGGCCCTCGACGTTCAGCGCCTCGAGCGCCTCGTTCTTCTCGCGCTCCGAGCAGAAGAGCTCGAAGTCCTTCGTCGTCTTGCCCGTGAGAACCGCGCCGACCCGGTCGCGAATCGAAGGATCCACGACCAGGCGGATCTCCACGTCGTCGAGGATGTGCGTCTTCACGACACGTCGGCTGGTGATGTCCCAGATCACGAGGGCCAGGGCCGCGGCCAGCAGCAGCAGGCCCCACTCCTGGAAGATCCAGACCTTCCAGTTGGTGCGGCGCGAGCCGGCCAGTGTCGGGCGGTCGTGGGGAGCCGGCGTTCTCACGTCACTCCATCTC
>JAHEIK010000017.1 GCA_024639415.1 Planctomycetota bacterium | reverse complement strand
CCACCATGCGGGAGCTGAACGAGGAGCTCGGCGTCACCGAGGTCGACGAGCTGATCGACATGCAGCGCTGCTACGACTTCAAGTCGATGAACTACGACGTCTGGTACCGCAAGCGCTGCATCGGCGCGCTGATGCCGCGCGGCACGAGCCCGGGGAGCGTGACGCTCTCCCACGAGCACGACGAGGCGCGCCTCATGACCTTCGCGGACGCGCGCTCGTGCGCGCGCTTCCCGGAGTACGTGTGGGAGCTGGATTCCTTCGAGCAGTACCTCGGGGAGCGCCCGTAGCCGCTCCCGTTGCCGACGTGCCCGCTGCCCGTACCCGACTCCCACAGCCCTCCCTGCGCAGTGACGCCGCCGCGGGTATCCTGCGACTCCAGGGGGGGACGTGGAGCACACGCTCGCGCTGATCGCCGTGCTGCTGCTCTCCTACGCACCGTCGCTGGTCGGCTCGTGGCGCTGGTTCGCATACGGAGGCACTTCCCGGCTGCGGGCGACCTCGCGCCAGATGGCCGACGCACTGGCCCTGGACGGCCTGCGCGTGTTCATCCTGGCCTACACCTTCCATCTCGACTGGTGGGACGGACGGTCGATCGGCCTGCATCACGATGGCTGGGTCACGGCCATCTTCCTGGGCGCCGTCGCCTACGGCCTCTACCTGGCAACGGTTGGCGACCTCCTGCAGGGCAACCAGGAAGCGGAGATCCGCTCCCGCTGGAGGAGCTGGCTCAGCCTGTGGCCGAGAGAGCCTCACGGCAAGCGGCTGACGGCAGCCCTCCTGATGGTGAATCCCTTCGTGGAGGAGATCGTCTCGCGTGGCCTCCTCGTCTACGCACTGGGCCACACGCTCGGTACGCCGTGGCCGGGCATCGCCCTCGGCCTCGTGTTCTGCATCGTGCTGCACCTCTACCAGGGCCGCACGGCGATCGGGTTTCACATCGGCTTCTACCTCGTGACGGTGGCCCTGCTCTACTCCCCGCTTGGACTGCTCGGCGCGATCGCATGCCACTTCCTCGCCGACACGCAGGCACTGCGCACCGAGCGGATCGTTCGTGGGCATCGCCTGTGGCGTGCGCGAGTTCGCGCGCAGCGTGACGGGCTCTCGTAGGGGCCAGGACCCGGCCCGCCCGCCTTCGGGGGACACGAACGCGCCAGGGGGCAGCAGGTCCTCGTGAAGCTGCTGGGCGGACGGGCGGGTATGTAACCCGCCCCTACCTTCCGTGGGCGTGTAGGGGCGGCATACATTGCCGCCCTCCCCTACGGCACGGGAACGCGCCAAAGCAGCAGGTCCTCGTGTAGCAGCGCTTCGCGCGCCTCGCCCTCGAGGGTCGCGTACTCCTCGTTCAGCGCATTCAGCGCAGCGCTCGGGCGCGGGTGGATGACGACATGCTTGCCGCGCACCTCCAGCACGAAGAGCTCGTCGCCGAGCGCGTCCCGTAGGTGCTGTCCCCCGAGGCGGGCGGCTACGCCCACGCGCAGATCGAAGGGCGAGCCCATGCCGTGTTCGATCGCACCGTGTACGGCGAGTGCGACGCGGGCGAGGCGGAGTGCGGCGACGGTGTGCAGTAGGCTGCGTGCGCCGTGCGCCTCGGTCTCGTCTTCCGCGGATGCATCGCGCTTGATCCCCTCGAGGGTGACCGGCTCCAAGGGCTCCGCTAGGAGCGCGTCCAACAGCGCGTGAGCCCGGTGCTCGAGAAGCGGACGACCGTACCAGGCTGCGTACCAGGGCGGAGCGCCCATGGACTGCGCCCGCTGCACGAGGTCGCCGAGCTGGTCGACGGCGTCGCCCTCGGCGTCGGGCTCGACAAGGTCATCGGGCAAGACATCCCAGACAGCGGCGATTCTCGACCGCATCGCCGCCAGGGGATCCTCCCCGCGGCGCCAGGCCTGGACGAGCCAGATGAGGACGGCGCGATTCCACGCGGCACTCAGCTCCATCCCGTGCAGGGCCCGCGCCTCTTCGCGGCGGAGCATCCCGTCCCAGACTTCGCGCCGAGCGGTGTCGACGTGGCCCCCCTCGATGCCCTCGCGCACCCCACGCAGAACGAGCGTGCGCCACAGGACGGTGCGAATCGAAGCATCTCCCCCCTCGCGGACATCCCAGCGATCGAGCAGGCAGAACATGCGATCGACCTCGTCCCCGTAGCGCTGCGGCTCAATGCGCACGCGCCGCAGCAGACGCTGGAAGTGAGTCAAGAACGGCATGAATGCATGGCTGTCGAGCGGAGGATCACCAAGATGTACGAAGGTCGGCCGCTGCAGCGCCTCATCCAGCTTCGCGAACACAAGGGCCAGCTCGCGCAAGACGCGCTTCTCGTGCTCGACCTGTGCCGGCGTCCAGTCCTCGCGCCGGTCGGGGGTGTAGCGCAGCTCCCTGGTCCCCGCTTCTAGCAGCTCGTCGGAGATTCGGCGTTCGATCTCGCTCGCGAGCTCGTCCGCTTCCTGCAGCAGCGTCCAGCCGTTCTCGCTGTCGGAAATCGGCTCGCCCTGCAGCTGGGCGAACGTCTGCAGAGACCCGTCCGCGTACATCGCGGCAAGTCGCTCGTCGAAGCGGTTCGACTCGTAGAGGCCGTAGGCGAACCAGCCGGCGACCGCGAGTACCAGGATCCCCAGGACGAGCAGCAGGATCTTGCCGCGGCGCTTCATCGCCCTGCATCGTACGAGTGACATGTAGGGGCACCCCGATCCATCGCGTAGCGATGGTGAGTGGTTGCCCCTACAAGCCCATTTGCGCGAGCGCGTGCTGCTTCAGGTCCGCGAGCGTGTCCACCGCGTCGATCGCCGAGGCCAGGCTCGATACCAGCACCGGGCCCTCGTTCGGATCGATCGGCAGCAAGCCGTGGCTGCCCTTCACCAGGGTCGGATCGAGCGGCACGACATCCATCAGGTAGCGGAAGCCCAGCTTCTTGCCGAGCACCTTGCGGAGGACGCGCAGCTTGGGCGCCATGAGCTGTGGGTCGAAGAACAGCTCGCACGGGTCGTAGCCCGGCTTGCGGTGGATGTCGACCGTGCGCGCGAAGTCGGGCGCGCGCTTGTCGTCCAGCCAGTACGGGTAGGCGAACCAGGTGTCGGGCATCGCATGCAGGACCAAGTCGCCGGCGCGGGGATGCTCCAGCCCCATCGCGACCTTCGCGCGCTCATCGAGCACGCGCGCGACACCCGGGCGTGCCTCGAGCAGCGTGGCCACCCGGTCGCGGTCGGCGGCGTCCTGCACGTAGACGTGCGCAACCTGATGATCGCAGACGGCGAACGCGCGCGAGCGGAACGTATCGAGCACCTCGCCGAACGGTCCGTCACGGACCCGCAGCAACCCGGCCTCGCGCAGGACGCGGTTGGGCAGTTCCGCGCGCTCCACAGGCAGCAGGCCGTACTCGGAGAACGCCACGACCTCGGTGCCCGTCTCGGCGGCTGCCTTCAGCACGACGCCGGCGGCCTCGTCGACCTCACGCACGCGCTGGGCGGTCTGCGGCGTGTCCGGGCCGAAGCGCTGCAGGTCGTAGTCGAGGTGCGGGAGGTAGACGAGCGTCAGCGTAGGTCGCTTGGTGCGCAGCACGTGAGCCGCCGCGTTTGCGATCCAATCGCTGGCAGGCAGGCCGGAGCCGGGTCCCCAGAACGTGTGGAAGGGGAAGGTGCCGAGCGCCGCTTCGAGTTCGTCGCACAGATCGGGTGGATCGCCGTGGATGCCGAAGGCCTTGGAGCCGTCGGCGCCATACCAGGGCTTGGGCGTGACGCTCCAGTCCACCGGCGCACCCTGGTTGAACCACCAGAAGAGCTTGGCGCAGGTGAAGACCTCACCACGCTCCGTAGCGCGCCGACGCGCCTCGGCGTAGACGGTCTCGCCCTGGATGAGCGCATTGCTCTGCAGCCAGAAGCGCACCTCACCCGTGTCGCGGTGGAACCAGCCGTTGCCGACGATGCCGTGGCCCGAGGGCGCGAGTCCCGTGAGCGCCGTCGCTTGAGCCGAGCACGTGACCGCCGGGACGATGCCGCCCAGCGGCTTGCTGCTGCCGCGCATGGCGAGCGTCTTCAGGTGCGGCGCGTGCTCCAAGAGCCGCGGCGTCAGGCCGACGACGTTCAGCCACAAGAGGGGTCGGGGAGCGGGCACGCCGTGATGCTACCGACGATCCCGCCCCGCGGGGCTGGGCTTCGCTTGAACGCCGGGGCCAGGATCAGCGTGTGCGCGTGCGGCCGCCGGGCGTGGGCACCTGCTGAGGACGCACGAGCTTCCGCTCGGCGTCGAAGCGACGCTTCCCGTCCTCGATGATCTGCTGGATGTTCGGCGTGGGGCGCTTGGGGCGACGCGAGAAGCCGAGGGCGGAGACGATCGCCGCGCCGATGAGGAGCGCGAGGAAGAGCTTGGCGGTGGTCATGGTGGGAACTCCTGGGTGACGGGCCATCCGTCAGGGGCATGTACGCAGCCCCACGCCCCGGTCGCACCGGGGCCCCGAATTCTGCGTAGCGCCCATTTCAGGCGGGCTGTGGGCCTCGAATGCTCCGCGCGAGTAGGATCCTCCCCCATGTCGCGCGCCGCCGAGTTCCAGGAACTGCTCTTTGCTGACGTCGCCCTGCTCGAGGGGCACGCCAACGCCCGCCAAGTCGCGGCGGCGCTGCTGAAGTACTGGGACCGACGCGAGCGCACCGAGACGACCCTCGCCCAGGAACTCGCCACGATCGCCGGCATCACGGCCGAGGAGATCGCCCGGCTGGAAGCGCGCGTCGCGGAGATCGTGTCCGCCTCGAATGGCGACGCGCGCCTCGCGGTCACGCAGCGCGGGGGCCTCGCCCAGGAACTCCACGCGGCCGTCTCGAAGCAGGACGGCCAGGCCTCGCGCGCACTCGCGGACCTGGGGGCGGGCATCCGCGTCCGCCTGCGGGAGCTGCCGAAGGACCGCTACCTCGACTTCATGCCCGTCGGCGAGGGCGGCATGGGCATCGTCTATTGGGCGATGGACACGGAGCTCGGGCGGCAGGTGGCCTTCAAGGTCGTGCGCCCACCGACGACCGGCCCGGGTGCGGGGGTCACCCCGCCAGCCCCCGTCCGCATGCGCGCACCCGAAGGCGGCACGGAGACCGCGGAGGCCTTCGAGGAGCTGAAGGCGCGCTTCCTGCAGGAAGCCTGGGTCACGGGCGGCATGGAGCACCCCGGCATCGTGCCGGTCTACGAGCTCGGGCGCACCGAGGGCGGCGTGCCCTACTACACGATGCGCTTCGTCCGCGGCCAGCGCACGCTCGAGACGGCGATCGAGGAGCTGAAGGATCGCGAACTCGACGAACGCCTCGCGCTGCTCGAGCCGTTCCTCAAGATCTGCGACGCGATCAGCTACGCGCATAGCCGCGGCGTCGTCCACCGTGACCTGAAGCCGGCGAACGTGGCTCTGGGTGACTACGGCGAGACGATCGTGCTCGACTGGGGACTGGCCAAACTCGGCGCCCTACCCGACGTCCACGCCAGCCGCTGGCAGGCACGCGTGTCGGACTTCCGCACCGAGACCGAGATGGCCACCATGACGTCGGCGCTCGGCACGCCCGGCTACATGGCCCCGGAGGCCGCGGCCGGCGACGTCGACAAGGTCGATCAGATCGCTGACGTGTACAGCCTGGGCGTGATCCTGTTCGAGATCGTCACGGGTCGCCGGCCGTTCGAGTTCAAGACGTTCGCCGAGTACGCCGCGTGCGTGCAGGGAGGCGACGCGCCGGATGCGCGCTCCTGCGAGCACGCTGTGCCACCCGGTCTGGCGGAGCTCTGTGCGAGTGCGCTCGCTCGGGACCGACGACTGCGTCCCGCGACCGTGGCCGCGCTTGCCGACGGCCTGCGCACGTGGCAGAAGCAGCGCTCGCTCGATCGCGAGATCGACGTACTGCTCGCCGAAGCCGAGGGCACACTGACCGAGACGCGGGGCATGACCGTCGCCTCGATGCGCCAGCAGTCGGAGCGTGCGGCGACGGCTTGCAGGCGCGTCCTCGAGCTACGTCCCGGCTCGGAGCGTGCGCGAACGCTACTGGAGCGCGCGCGGGAGCTTGGCGACGCCGGCTTGCGCGTCCAGACCCAGCAGGCCCACAAGGCCCTCCTGCGCCGGGTCGGCATCAGCGCGCTCGTGGTCGTGGCCGTCGTCGGCGCCGTGGTTGCCTGGCTGCTCGAGCAGCGGCGCCAGGAGGCGGAGAGCGCGCGTGAGCTCGCGCGCCGCGAGCGCGACCGTGCGGCGCTGCATCGGTCCCGGGCCGAGGAGGCCATGGGCTTCATCACGGATGAGCTACGCGAGGCACTCGAGCCCGAGGGCCGGCTCGACGTGCTGACCCAGATCGGGGAGCGCGCTCGCGCACACTTCGCAGCCATCCCCCTCGACGAAGAGAGCCCCAAGGGCTTCCGGCAGCGCATGCGTGCGCTGCGGCAGTTGGGTGGGGTCTACTTGGCGCAAGGCAACCTGCCGCGCGCGCGTACCGTCTTCGAGGAGGCGGTGGCGGCGAGTGACACCTACGCCGCGCGCGAGGCGACATCGGCCCTGGCGCAGTTCGAGAGCGGGCGAGCCCTGATCAATCTCGCCGATGTGGACCACGCCCAGGGCTATCCGCGACGCGGGCAGAAGCGCGTGGCGGCCGTCGTCGCTCGGCTCGAAGGAGAGCGCACTCCAGAGGTGGATGTGCTCGAGTGGCTCGAGGTGCGGATCCGTGCCCTCAACGCCCTCACGCTCGCCTTCAGCGGCATGTCGGATCACGCCCGGGCACGGGAGGCGAGCGAACAGGCTCAGGACCTCGTGCGTGCTCTCCTGGACGCCGAGGCGGCCGGCGTCAAGCAGCGCAGACTGGCCATCGACACTGCGCTGCGGACGGCGTCGGCACGCTTCCACGGGCGGGACCTGAACAGCGCGCTGAAGCTGGCGCGCGACGCACAGTCCGACGCGCAGCAACTTCAGGGCAGCCATCCTGACGACGTGACCCTGCAAGCCCTCAGCCTGCGGTCCACGCACAGGTTGGCCTGGCTGCTCCGCTACTCCGGACAGTTCGAGCCGGCGGACCGGTTGCTCACGGCGGCCCTACCCGACGCGCGGCGCCTGGTGCAGCAGCGCCCCGACAACTACCAGTGGCGCGCCCTGCTGATGAACATGCTCTTCGTGCTGGGGGACGCCCGCGCGGGTCAGAAGCAGGAGATCTGGAAGGCCTCGGAGATCTTCAAGGAGTGCTTCGACCTGGCCGAGTCCCTGCAGACCCACGACCCGTCGCATGCAGGATGGACCTTCACCCTCGTGAACCTGTGCGACCGACGCGTGAATGCCCTCGGGCCCGATCTCAGCGCGCACCCGGATACGCGCCGCGCGTTCCGGAAGCGCGCGGCAGACTACGCTCGCGAGCTCTCCGACCTCGAACCCGGCAACGCGCGCTGGCGCTATCTCCTGGCCTTCGCACTCGGCACCTACTCGGACCACGTGACGGACGCGGACCAGAGGCTACGCCTCACGCGCGAAGCCCACGCCCACAACCGCTACGCCCTGGTGCGCGTACCGGACGCGGTCGACGTCAACGACTTCCACCTCCGGCTGTGCGTTTCGCTGATCCGCCTGCAGCCCGACACGGCCGCACGCATCAGCATCGCCAGGGAGAGCCTGGACGCCATCCTGGCGCACGCGCGCAAGAACCGCGACGCCTACTGGCCACAGCACTACGTCGGCCACGCGGCCTGGCAGCTGGCGGAAGCACTGCGCGAGCGCGAGGCCGAGACCCGGGCTGCCGTCCAGCGACTGAAGACCGAAGCGCGTGCTCACCTGAAGGCCCTGGAGGCGCGCGGCGATCAGCTACCGGAGCCGATCGCCGAGCAGCTGGAGGCGTGGCACAATCGAGTCGACTCCATCAAGACAGAGGGCGACGGCTAGCCGCCGACGGGCGCAGGAGCACGCACATGGCGATCATCGAGACCAATCAGCGCCTGCGCTCCATCGTGACGCGCAAGTCGATGCTGCCGCGGCTCGTGGACAAGAAGAGCCCGGAGTGGGCGGACGGCTGGCAGTTCCTCTTCTCGCTCTACACGCCGGCCATGGTCCGCTACGTGAAGAGCGTCCTCTCGCGCGCGCTAAAGCGACAGGCCGACCCGGACGAGGCGCAGGACATCGTGCAGGACTACTTCTCTGCCTGCATCGAGAAGGACTGGCTCACGCGCGACGTCGAGTCCATCCGCTGCTTCCGCGCCTACCTGCAGATGCAGCTCAAGCGCTTCGTGTACAAGCACCTCGATCACAAGTTCGCGCAGAAGCGCAACCCGGGCTCGATGGCCTCGCCGGAGGCCCTCGAGGGCGTCGTCGGGGACAGTGCCGACCCGAGTGCCGCCGAACTCGACGACGGCTGGGTCGCGGTGGCGGTCGAGCAGGCCTTGGCCGAGCTCCGTCAAGGCAACGAGCTATACGCCGAGGTCATCGCCGACCTGCTGCGCACCGATGGCGAAGGCAGTGCCGATCTCGGTGATCGTCTGGGACAGACGTCGCAGCAGGTCACGCATCTGCGCCACCGCGCACGCAAGCGCTTCGGCACGCTCTTCCACGAGCAGCTGCGCCAGACCGTGCTGGACGACGAAGCGTTCGAAGATCTCTGCCGGCGGCTCGAGGCCTACCTGCCGTAGGGACGACGCCGACGACGGATGATGAAGGCGCCCCCGACGATCGCAATCCCGATCGCGACCGTCGGGCCTGCCGGAATGCCGCCGCCCGACGGGGCTGCAGGTTGGGACGGCGCGCTAGCCGGCGTCCTCGGGGCCCCCGTCGACCTGCCGCTGATGACGTCCAGCGTCAGCTCCGGGAGATCATCGAAGCCGCTCGGGGTGTCCGTCGTGTTGACTGCCGGCGCGCCCTGACGCTGGAGTGCGGGCCACGCGAGGACCCCGGGTCCCTCGTTGCCGAGTCGCCTGGCAGCCAGATTGGCGAGCATGGTCTGCACGACGCGCTGTCCGATGGCCTGCGCCTCGGCGGCCGCCACGTCCCTCGCACCGTAGAACACGCGGACGTAGATGCTCCACAGCCCGCTGCGAACGTCGATCCTGTACTCGCTGGGGTAGGCCGCGCGCTTGGCAGGAACGGAGTAGTCGAAGGCGAAGTTCCCCAGGCCGCCGATGTGCCGCCCACCGCTGTGCCGGAGTTCGTCCTGGCCGGCACCCAGCGCCTGCGCCGCGGTCTGCCAGCGCCCGAGGCTGACCCAGGCACTGATCGAGCGCTCGCCGGCCTTGAGCGTGAAGTCGCTACGAGCGCTGGTGTCGCTGCCCCGCCGCTGCGTGAGCTCGAAGCCGCTGCCCGGGAACTGCGCGGGAGGCAAGACGCTATCCAGCGCCGCACGGGCGCCGGGAAGGTCACGTGCGAAGACGGGCAGCACCATGGCGAAGAAGACGACGAAGACCGACAGCGCGACCAGCGCGCAACGCAAGGGGTTGAGATGAGGCATGCGAGTCCTTTCGTGCGGGTTCGCGAGGCATGTACGCCTCCGGCCGACCGGATCGCAGTCCCGCACGGATCTCGATCACCCGTGCGATGGCCGCGGTCCCGTCCGTACATGCCTCCCGACGGATGACCCGTCCCAGGAGACCGCCATGCGACACCTCGCCGCCATCCTCTTCGCCGCCTTGATCCTCACCACCACCACGAGCGCGCACGCCGAACCCAAGGGCGGCAGCGGGACCGCGCCGGCCAAGAGCGAGCAGACGCCCAACGTGCTGTCGATCGACTCGGATCGGGCCCAGCTCGTGCCCTGCGGCAGGAACTACTACCCCCACCTCTACGACGGGTCCCACACAACGGCCCAGCCCCCGGGCGCCAGCCTCTCGGCGGGTGAGGTGACCGCGATCACGCTTGCAGCGCTGGCGGTCCTCGCGACGGCGCTCGTGCTCGTCTCGAGCCGGACGCGCAGGCCCCGACGCGGCCGCACGACGGCGCCCGCAGCGGGGTCCTGACCGCGACGGCTACTGCGTGCGCAGCTCGCGGCGCAGGATCTTGCCGGAGATCGTCTTCGGTAGCTCGTCCACGAACTCGACGATACGCGGGTACTTGTAGGGAGCCGTGGTCGTCTTGACGTGGTTCTGGATGTCCTTCGTCAGCTCGTCCGACGCTGCATGCCCCTTGACGAGGACGATGAAGGCCTTCACGACGGTGCCGCGAACGCCGCCCGGATCAGGAGCCCCGACGACCGCACACTCGGCGACCGCCGGATGCTCGATCACGGCGGACTCGACCTCGAACGGTCCGATCCGGTAGCCGGACGACTTGATCACGTCGTCGTCGCGGCCGACGAACCAGAAGTAGCCGTCCTCATCGCGGTACGCGCGATCCCCGGTGAAGTACCAGTCGCCGCGGAACGCCGACGCGTTCGCCTTGTCGTCCTTCCAGTACTCCAGCATCAAGCCGGCGGGCCGGCCGTCTCCCAGGTACATGGCGATGTTGCCCTCTTCGCCGTCGGGCAGTTCGTTGCCGTCGTCATCCACGATGCGGACGTCGTGGCCGGGTGTCGGCTTGCCGACCGAGCCGAACTTGATGGGCATGAACGGGTAGTTGGACAGCACGCAGACCGTCTCGGTCTGGCCGTAGAAGTCGTAGATGTCGAGCCCGAACTTCTCCTTCCAGACCTTGATGACCTCGGGGTTCATCGGCTCGCCCGCCGACATGCAGCGGCGGAGCGTGAGGCGGTACTTCGACAGGTCCTGCTGGATGAGCAGGCGATAGACGGTGGGCGGCGCGCAGAAGGACGTCACGCCGTGACGCTGCATGGCGAGCAGGAGCCCGTCGGGATCGAAGCGTCCGGGCGTGTCCCACTGGATGATCGCAGCCCCGACGATCATCTGGCCGAAGAGCTTGCCCCAGGCGGCCTTCGCCCAGCCGGTCTCGGACACCGTCCAGTGCAGATCCTCGCCGCTCAGCGACTGCGCGAAGCGGGCGGTGACCTCGTGGGCGATGGCGTAGCGCTGCGCCTGCAGCACCATCTTCGGCTGGCCGGTGGTGCCGGACGTGAAGTAGAGCAGCATCGGGTCGTCGGACTTCGTCGCCTCGACCTCGGAGCGATCGAGCTTGCCCGTCGACTCCCCCATCAGCTTCTCGTAGCTGAGCCACTCCAGCACGTTGCCGTCGACGACCATCTTGTGCTCGAGCGTCGGACACTCGTTGGCGACGCGGTCCACACGGCCGACGTGCGCGACATCGGTGATCACCATCGAGGCCTCGGCCCGGTTGATGCGATAGGCGATGTCCTTCGGCGTGAGCAGCACGGTGCCCGGCATCGGGATCACACCGAGCTTGATCATCCCGATCATGGCCACGTACCACTCGGGGATGCTCTCCAGCATGACCAAGACGCGATCGCCCTTCTTCAGACCGAGTTTGCGCAGCACGTTGCAGAAGCGGTTCGACAAGCGGCTGAGGTCGAAGAAGGTGTGGTAGTCGGCCTTCTCGGTGCTGCGCTGGATCGAGACCAGCGCGAGCTTCGTGCGGTCCTCCGCCCAGCGGTCCATCACGTCGAAACCGAAGTTGTAGTACTCCGGGACGTCGAGCTCGAAGGCGTCAAAGAGCGCCTTGTAGTCCGTGGTCGGGGCAGCGGTCTCGGTGCTCATGGCGGATCCCCAAAGGGCCCGCCCAGCGCGGGCACGAGTGCATAGTGTTGCTCCGCTCACCCCCCCGCCAAGGGCTTCCCGGGCGTCGCATCGGATGCTCACAATCCCCAGAAGATGGCACTGCGCAGGCGGCACGGCCCGAGTTGCTCAAGCTTCCTGGAACAGCGCGTCCGGGACGACCTCGAAGCCCTCGATCACGCGCGAGGTGGCCCGCTCACCGCCGCGCGCAAGGCGGCTTCCCTCGAGGTCCACGATCTCGACCGTCCGCTCGTGACGATCGACCAACCAGATCTCGCGGACCCCCAAGCCGAGCAGGCGGCGGGTCTTGTACGTCCGATCGCGCTCGCGTGTGGACGGGGAGAGCACCTCGAAGACGACGGCGGGAACGCCGACGTACTGCGCCTCGTCGTCCGGCACCTCGTCGAGTACGACGATGTCGGGGACGAACACGTTGAGTTCGTCCACGAGTACGTCGACCGGCCCCGCGACGGCGCGAGCAGGGCCGAGCAGACGCTGCAGTTCCATGAGCAGCACACCTTGGATGCGCTGGTGGCCGTAGCGCGGCGAGGGCTGCTTGACGAGCATCCCGTCGCAGAGCTCGAGCGGCGTGCCCTCCGGCAGCCCCTCGTAGTCCTTGCGTGTGATCAGGATCGTCATGCCCACGCCATCCTATCGCGCGCGGGCGCACGCGGTCACGCGGGCGGTCCGCCTACGGCACGCGCAAGGACTGGCTGGGCGCCTTGAGGCGCTCGGCATCAGGTTCGACCGGCGTCACTCCGAGCGCACCCTGCGCCTCGTAGCGTAGCGCCCAGGTGCGGAGCGACCGAAGCGTCCGTATCCCGAGAGTCATCAAGACCCGGTTGGCATCGGCGTGCAGGCAAGCCCACCGCTGCTCGAGACCTCGCTACGCTGCGCGCATAGGGGATACCAGGAGCCTCGATGGTCTCGACGCCGCACGCCGACATCCGCATCTCAGAGAAGATGATCGCTGACTGGCAGGCCCTGGTGGACGTCATGGCCGGCATCGTGGAGGTGCCCGCCGGCCTGATCCAGCACCTCGTCGACCCGGACATCGAGGTACTCGTGTCGAGCCAGACGGAAGGCAATCCGTTCGCCGCCGGCGACCGGCGCGAGATCTGGGGCTCGGGCATCTACTGCGAGGCGGTCCTGAAGCGCAGGGAGCCCCTCGAGGTGGTCGATGCCATCTCCGATGCCGACCGGGTGGGCGATCCGGACCACCCGCCGAGCATGATCAGCTACCTGGGCATGCCCCTGCTGTGGCCGGACGGCGAGCCCTTCGGCACGCTCTGTGTGCTCGACGACAAGGCCCACACCTACACCACGCTGACCCGTACGCTCATGACGCAGCTGCGTAGCGTGCTGGAGGGCCAGCTCGAGCTCGCCTTCGTGAACCACCAGCTCGGCGTGCAGAACCGCGGCCTCATGGATCACCTCGCCGAGATCGAGACGCTGCGCGGCATCGTCCCGATCTGCTGCTACTGCAAGGACGTCCGCGACGACAAGGGCTTCTGGGACTCCGTGGAGGCGTACGTCACGGATCGCACGGACGCGAAGTTCTCGCACAGCATCTGCCCGAGCTGTTACGACAGCGGCCGCCCCTTCGAGGTGCGCTAGCCAGCGACGGGCGTGATGTCGCCCGTCGTGAGGTCGAGCGTGTAGCTCGCCGCGGGCGCGCTGTCGACGCTCACCTCCAGCAGGCCTGTGTTCGTACCGTCGAGGGTGAGCGTGCCGTCGAGTGCCCCCTCCGGCGAGCTGCCGGCGATGTCGAGCACACCCACCGGCTGGCCGCCCGTAGCCACACCGCTGACGTCCAGCGACTCCCAGTCGATCTGCGAGGCGCACAGCACACCCGTCTGCGACGTGTACGAACCCGAGGTCGTGCTCAGTGTCCCCGCCGCGCCGAGGTGCACGGTGACGTTGCCGCTGATCGAGGTGTCCGTGAGCCCGGCCGGCGTGCCGTTGTAGGTCGTTGCGATCTGCGTTCCTTGCGGCATCTCCTGGATGAGCGCTGCGAGCGCCGTGAGATCCCCGGCGAGTGCGTCCGCCAGATCCTGGGGATTGGCGACGGGCAACGTGGGATTGCCGTTCGCGTCGCGGAACTGCGTCGAGCCGATCAGGTCGGCCTGCTGGTCGGCGTTCTGGTCCAGGCTCCAGGAGAACTGCGCCTGGACGAGGTTGAAGCCCGTGATCGTGATGTCGGGCTGCGTCCCGCCGCCGAAGAGGTCGAGCAGCACGTCCTGGATGCCGAGCGCCTGGCCGACGTCGTCCGATCCGCACGAACCGAGGATGCTCTCGATCGTCTGCGCGTTGTCGGCCGGCGTGTCGTCCGGGGTCTGCGTGGTGGCGTCTCCCCCACCCCCGCCGCAGGCAGCGAGCAACAGGAGCAGCGAAACGACGGTGGCGAGCGGTCTCATGAACCCAGCTTGGACCGGGAACCCAGCCCCGACAACCCCGTACATCGTCAGCATGGGAGA
This sequence comes from Planctomycetota bacterium, assembly GCA_024639415.1. Lineage (GTDB taxonomy): Bacteria > Planctomycetota > PLA2 > PLA2 > JAEUHO01 > JAHEIK01. The sequence goes on along the minus strand of JAHEIK010000017.1, from coordinate 4,927 downwards.
GAAGTGAAGACGCGGGACGCCTGCCTGCGTGGTGACCTCGGTAGGCTGTGGCGGATGCAGCACCGCAGGCCCACACAGCGCGGGATCAGGTCTCTTGGCACGGTCCTGCTCGCCGTCCTGCTCCTCGCGCCCCCGAGCGCTCGGGCCAAGGAACTCAATCCGGTCAATGACGTTCTCGCCGCGCGACTCGCAGAGAAGCGCGTGTGCATCGCCGTGGCCGTGGACGTCGGCGAGCGACTCCTCGAGCGAGCCACGAAGACCGAGGCCGGCCTGACCTTCGGCAGCGGATCCAAGGTCTACGACGGCGACGCCGGCGTGGCGCTGCTCTTCGCAGGCCTCTACCGGGCCACCAAGGATGCGCGCTGGCTCACGGCGACGAAGGCGACGCTGGCCCAAGCCGTCGCGGCCCTGCCGAAGGACCCGGGGTTCTACACGGGCCGGGCGGGCGTGGGCGAGGCGTGCGTCGAGGCGTTCTGGGCGACGGGTGACCGGAGCTTCCTCACCAAGGCACACGCATGCACAGCCGCGAACGCCAAGCACACAGGCACGGACATCATCGTCGGCGCCGCCGGTGTGGGCATCTTCCTGCTCAACCTGCACCGTGCCACGGGCAAGCGGGAGTACCTGCGGCAGGCGCGTGACGCGGGCGACTACCTCGTCGACGCGGCCGTACGCAAGGGCGGCACGGCGCACTGGACCATGTCGCCGGGCAAGGCCGGGCGCGTCTACCTCGGCTTCAGTCACGGCGCCGCGGGCATCGGCTACTTCCTCCTGCACCTGGGCACACGCACGAAGCACGCACCCTACCTACGCCTTGCCGAAGAAGCGGCCCGGTTCGTGCTCGCCCACGAAGATCACGAGGGCGAAGAGCGGGCGCATTGGTGGCGCACCGTGCCGAAGAGCAGCGACTACCGCCGGATCCAGTGGTGCCACGGCGCACCGGGCATCGGCCTGTTCTTCCACGACCTGCACCACAAGCTCAAGAAGGCCCCGTACACGGAAGCGTTCGAGCGCTGCCTCACCACGACGCGCACCCGCGGGCGCAACGCACGCGCAGGCGGCAGCCAGTGCCACGGCGTCGCGGGCAACGCCGAGCTGTTCCTGGAGGCCTACCGGAGCGGCGGTGAGGCCGCGTGGCTGCGCGAGGCGCGCGCGTCCGGGAGCGCGCTCCTCGTCGCGGACGGCGAGGCCCTGCGCGTGAAGGCCGGCTACGGACGTGCCACGTACGACGCCTCGTACATGCTGGGGCTGGCAGGCATCGGGCACTTCTTCCTGCGACTGGCAGATCCTGCGCGGACGCCGCTCCCCATGATGGTCCAGCGTGACACGAAGCCCCGGAGGTAGAATCGACGCCGTGCGCCCGACCTGCGTCCTCGCTTGCTTGCTCGCTCTCACGGCCGCCTGTGGCGGCGGCGGAGGCGCGCCCGCAGTACCGACGGAAGGACTGCAGATCGAGACAGTGTCCCTGCCGGCTGCCACGGCGGGGCAGCCCTACGGCAGCGAGATCCGTGCGACGGGCGGCACCGGCCTGAGCCACACGTGGCGCATCACCGCCGGCAGCCTGCCGCCGGGCATGGCACTCACGACAGGTCGCCTCTGCCCGACGTGGTCCGGCTGGATCACGCTGGGGGAGATACCCGTCGATGCCGCGACCGCCGAGCGGAGCGAGATCTCCGGTCTCGCCGCGAGCCGGCGCAACCCCGGGATCCTCTGGGTCCACGACGACAGCGGCGCCGAGGCCGTGCTCCATGCGATCGACGCAAGCGGTGCGCTCCGGCAGCGCTATGTCCTCGCCGCAGCGCCAGTCGACTGGGAGGACATCTGCCTCGGGCCGGGCCCGAATCCGGATGTCGAGTACCTCTACATCGGCGACGTGGGCGACAACGGCTCGAGCAGGACTCACGTGACCCTGCTACGCGTCGAAGAGCCCCTGGTTCCGGCCGCGCAGGGCCCGGAGATCCTGCTCCCCCACGAGGCGTATGCCCTGACCTATCCAGGCGGCCCCCGTGACTGCGAGGCGCTGCTCGTGGACTGGGACACCGGCACGCCGTACCTCCTGGAGAAGAGCGGCCTGGGTGGCGACGCGTACCGGGTGCCGCTGCCCCTCGATCCGACATGGACCGCGGGGAACCCGGGCGTGATGGTGGCCGCCACCACGACGCGCCCGCTGCCGGACGACGTCACCGGAGCGGATGCCGCGCGCGATGGGACGTACGTCGTGTTCCGGACCTACGGGCAGGCGTACGTGCAGCCGGCCCTGGGTGCAGGACTGGAGTCGGCGTTCGCAGAGGTGCCCTGCCCCCTCAGTGCACCGATCCTCGGACAGTACGAAGCGCTAGCGCTCGCGGCCGACGGTCTGGGGCTCTACACCACGACGGAGCAGACGGTCCTGCAGCCGGCCTCCGGTGTTCCGCTGCAGCGCTCGGCCAGGAACCTGGACGACCTGCCGGGTGCGGTCCGCGGCCGCCCCACGGCAAGCGGGACTTGGACCGTCACCGTCGAGGTCGAGGACTCATCCGGTGCGCGCGCCACGCGCACGTTCGACGTGGAGGTGCGCTGACCCGCCGTGTCAGCGCCGGTCGCGCGAGAAACGCCCCACCAGCGCCCACGTTGCGGGGAATAGGCCTGCCGCCAGAGCGGTCTTGATGAGGTCCCCGGGAATGAAAGGGAACCAGCCGAGGGTCGCCGCCTCGCGGAGGGTGACCCCGAGCGTCAGGACCAGGCCGAGCATGCCGAGGGCGAACACGAGCAGGCTGCCTGCCTGGAAGACGAGAAACGCCTTCCACGGACTCCGGTCCAGGCCCCGCTCGCATAGCCAGCCGATGAGCGCAGCCGCGGGCACGAAGCCGAGCAGGTAGCCGCCCGTCGCCCCGAAGACGTGTGTGAAGCCGCCCTCACCGCCGGCGTAGAAGGGCAAGCCCACACCGCCCAAGAGCAGGTAGAGCAGGAGCGCTGCCGGGCCGCGCCGCGCTCCCAAGCTGCCGGCGACAAGGACGACGCCGAACGTCTGCCCCGTGATCGGAACCGGCGTGAAGCCGAGCGGGATCCGTACCTGCGCGAGCAGCGCAACCAGGAGTGCGCCGCCACCGATCAGCAGCACGTCGACGTAGGCGCGCGCACCGGGCAGCACCACGTCGGCGAGGGCACCGCGCGGATGCGCGAGGGCGTGACTGGACATGCTGAACCTCCGCAAGGACCCAGGGCAGTCTAGACGAGCCGGGCCCGCGCCGCTCGGCGCGAGGCCGCCATCAGTCGAGTAGCTGGCTCAGCTCCTCGATGGAGCGTTCTTCCTCGAAGGAGATCTGCTCGAGCGCATCGAAGAGCTCGGAGTCGATACCCGGGAGTTCCAGGATCTTCTTGTAGGTGGCGGCCGCCACCGTCTCCGTCTGGAAGGACTCGCGCAGCATGACCTTGTAGTCGGTGGTGTGCACGATCTCCGTGTCGTCGCGACGCGTGGTGGCCTTGCCTCCGAGCTTCACGATCTGCTCGCGGACAGTCTTGCCGTGCACGATCGACTCTGCCGCCTCCCCCTCGAAGTAGGGCTTGAGGTGCAGGCGGTGGATGCCCTTCACGTACGCCCCGAAGTGGCTGTACATGACCTCGGCCCGCATCTCCCAGGCCAGGGCTGCGTTGAGCTGAGACAGCAGTTCCTCGACGTTGAGTTCGTCGGTCGACATGGATGCACTCTCCCGTGGGTCCTGACCAAGGAACCTAGATCCGAACCCCGCGCAGGCGAATGACATTCGCGACCGGTGGGTGTCGGCTTCGGCTACGGGCTCTCCACGGCGCCGGCATCGCAGTCGGCGCCCACGGGCCGCAGCATGCCGCGCTGATCCACGCTGAGCGCGGATCCGGCCTCGTCCAGGCAGTCCTCCTCCGGCACGTGGTCGCGCGCCGCGCTGCCTGCGGCGGGCAGATGCGTCTCCGTCGGGCCGCCATTGTCCGCAAGGGGCCCGAGCAACGGATCGATGGGGATACCAGCCGTGCCGACCAGATTCCCCGCCACCCCATTCACGATGAGGCTGTTCGTATCCACGCCGATCACGTTGTTCATCGCCACCGAGAGCACGACGCCGGGCTCGACCGCGTCCACGTCAGGTCCGCCGCTCCCGGCGAAGTTGCCGGCCACGATGCAGCCCTCGATGCGCAGGACGCTGGGAGCGGGAGGCGACGTCTCTCCGGAGGCGAAGATGCCCCCTCCGGGCCCCGTCGAGGCGTTGTCGAAGAACGTGCAGTGGATCAGCGTCGTCTCCGTGCCAAGCGCATCACTGAAGATGCCCAGGCCGCCACCCACGCGATCCGCGCCGGTCACCGTGTTCGCGGTCCAGGTGCAGTTGACGGCGACCAGGATGCCGTCCGAGTTCACGCCTCCGGCGCCGGAGTTGCCGGTCGTGCCGTTGCCGAGGAAGAGGCAACCGCGCAAGTGCATGGTGCCTTCGTCGTTGGCGAAGGCTCCGCCGTTGTAGGCCACGCAGCCCGAGAAGGTGGAGTCGGTGCACGTGACCGTCCCGCCCTCGTTCTGGAGACCTCCTCCGCGACCGCTGCCCGTGCCCTGGCACCCTGTGAAGGTGACGCGCGTCAGCGTGAGACTCCCCGCGTTGTAGATCCCACCACCGCTCACGGCAGACCCCTGCGCGAGCTCGACGTCCGAGAGTGTCAGGTTGCCCGCGGGAAGCACCTCGAGAAGGCGCGAGAGCAGGCCACCGGCAAGCGTGATGTCGTCGCCCGGGTTCCCCGCGATCGTCAGGCGTTTGCCGATCACCAGCCCACCACCACTCAAGTCGAGAGTCCCCGTCATCCCCGGCGCGAACGTGATCGTCGTGCCCGGCAGCGCGGCGGCGATCGCTGCGGCCAGGGAGCCGGGGCCGGCAGCGTCGAGGTTCGTCACCTCGATCGGCGGCGGCGGCGTACCCCCACCTCCGCTACC
>JAHEIK010000016.1:18254-19052 GCA_024639415.1 Planctomycetota bacterium | reverse complement strand
GCCGATCGCCGACTTGTAGCCGCAGGACGCAGCGCTCGTGTTCTTTGCCCTCTCGGTACTCGCGGTGGTGGGCTCCGTGCTGCTGCTGAGGCGCATGGTGGGGGGGCGCTGGCCACCGGTGATCGTGGCGGCCGTCGTGTGCCTGGGCTTCGCGCACCAGGGGTTCCAGCGGGGGCAGGTCACGCACATCCTGCTGTTCCTGCAGGTGGCGGCGCTCGCGCTGTTGCTCGCCCGTCGGCACGCGTGGGCAGGGCTCCTGCTCGGCTTCGGTGGTGCGCTGCGACTCACCCCGCTGCTGCCCGCGTTCGCCGTGGGCTTGGGCCTCGTGGCAGCGGCCTTCGCCCGCAAGGGGGTGCAGCCGCCGCTGCGCTTCGGCGGCGGGCTCGCCGGAGGCATGTTGCTGGGCTTCGTGCTCATCCCGGTGGTGTGGCTCGGAGCGGAGCGCGCCAGCGAGGTGGGGGACCGCTGGTACGAGGTCACGCGGCAGGTCTACGGAGAGAACGTCGACCTCGATGCGGACTACAAGATCAACGAGTGGCGCTTCAAGAACCAGGCGCCGCGGCGTGTCTACGCCACCTGGGGCGGCTGGCTCGCCAACGCGAAGTTCGTGAAGGAGAAGCCCAGCCTCGGCTGGGAGGCGCAGTGGCGCATCGATGCGGCGGCCGACGCGACGACCTGGGGGCTGCTCGCCCTCGTCTTCGTCTTCGGCGTGGTGCTGCTGCGTGATCCAGGCGGCTCGTCCTACGCGACGATCTACGCGGTGATCGTCCTCCTGCCCGTCCTCATGACGCGCTACGT
>JAHEIK010000016.1:17789-18244 GCA_024639415.1 Planctomycetota bacterium | reverse complement strand
CGCCATCGTGGCAGCGCCCTGCCCGTGCTCGTGCTGTTCCTCGGGACCGTCCTCTTCTATGCCGCCCATGCTAAGTCCCTCGAGCCGCTGGGGCAGGCCGGCTGCCTCATGCTGGCGTGTGTCGTGTTCGTGATCCTCGTCGTGCGCGGAGAGCGACCGACGGCACACCAGCGCAGCACGATCCTCGGTCGCTACCGGAGTGGGGGGCTGCGCGCACGCCTGTACCGCGCGCTGCGGCTGCAACTTGGCGGCTTCGAGACGCTTGCTGAGCGCTTCCCGCGCTCGGGCTTGATCGTCGACCTGGGCTCGGGAGCCGGGCTGCTCACGCACAGCCTCATCGAGGCGGCGCCCGAGCGGCACGTGCTGGCCGTCGACCACAGCCCCGAGCGCGTCAGCATGCTTCGCGAGAGCGCCGCGGGCCTGCCCATCGAGGTGCGCGAGGAGCCGCTGGAGGA
>JAHEIK010000016.1:0-17779 GCA_024639415.1 Planctomycetota bacterium | reverse complement strand
CTGGCCTTGCCGCGCTGCATGGGCGTGGCCCTGGTGGACGTCCTGCACTACTTCCCGGCGGACGAGCAGAGCCGGCTCATCCAGCGCTGCGCACACGCGGTGGATGGCGGGGGCTGCATCGTGCTGCGGGAGCCGGATGCGGGTAGCGGGCTGCGCTTCCGCTTGACGAAGCTCCATGAGCGGATCGCCACGACCTTTGGCTGGACGCAGGCCGAGATCGGTCACTACCGCAGCGCGTCCAGTTGGGCCGCGCTGCTCGAGGAGCACGGCCTCGACGCCGAGATCCTCCCCCTGCGCAAGCTGAGTCTCTACGCCGACCGCACGGTGATCGGGCACCGCCCTTGAGCTGCCCCCTGTGCCACAGCGAGCGCCCCGCGCGTCATGAGCTGCATGTGCACGGCAGCACCCTGGTGCGCTGCACGCAGTGCGGTCTCGTGCGCGTCGAGCCGCTGCCGACCGCGGCCGCTGCGGCGCGCCTGTACGCCGACGACTACTTCCGCGATCCGGAGCGTGGGTACGTCGACTACGTCGCCGATGAGCGCGTCTTCCGGGCGGAGTTCCGGCGCAGGCTGCGCGTGTTGCGCGGCGTCGGCGGGCGCGGGCGGCTGCTCGACGTGGGCTGTGCCTCGGGCGCGCTGCTGCACGAGGCGCGTGAGGCCGGATTCGAGCCGTCGGGGATCGAGCCGGCACCCGAGATGGCCCGCCGTGCAGCCGAGTCCAGTGGCTGCCCCGTGACGGCCGTGACGTTGGACCGGGCGCTCCTGGCACCGGCTTCCTACGACGCCATCACGTTGTTCGACGTCCTCGAGCACCTCGTCGATCCGGTCCGGGCCCTCAGGCGGTTGCGCATGGCCTTGGTGGCCGGCGGCGCCCTCGCCGTCACGGTGCCGGACTACGGCGGCCTCTGGGCGCGCATGAGCGGCCGCCGCTGGCCCTTCCTCACGCCCTGGGAGCATCTCGTCTACTTCACGCGGCGCACGCTGCGGGCCGCGCTGCTGGAGGCGGGCTTCGAGCGCGTGCGCTTCCATCCGGCGTGCACGCCGCTCTCGTTCGGGACCATGGCGGCGAAGTCACCGCTGCCGACGGCGCTCATCCCCGCAGCGCTGCGCCACCGCGGCTTCGGCCTGCCGGCCGGAACGCTCTACGCGACGGCCACAGCGCCGTAGGGCCCCGAAGCAAACCTGGTTTCTTCCGCCGGTTAGGACGTCGACACGCGCGCCAGGGTGCGCGTAGGGGCGACCCCGTGCGAGACGCCCCTTGGGGCGTCGAAGCGCGGTGGTCGCCCGAGGGCAAGCCTCTCCAATCCGGACCTACCACGTAGGGGCGGCCTGGATGGCCGCCCGCGGATCAGGATGAACCGTCGGGTGCGGCGCAGGTGTGCCGCGTGGTGACCCGGTGGATGGGGGCGCATTGGCGCGATCGCGCCGAGGAACGGGGCGGGCATCAAGCCCGCCCCTACCGCAACCAGATCTTCGTTCCGCGCTCCCGTGCGGACTGTTCGCCGCGGCGCGCGGCCCTGCCGCGACCGCCGCTCCGGCAAGGAGGGCCTACGCGCCCCTCCTTCCAATCCACCCCGCCCCTACGCGAAGCTCTCGAGGGCCTCGGCCTCGCTGTGGAAGATCCGGAAGGCCCGGTCGAGGTGCGTGATCTCGAAGATCTTCAGCACAGGGCCGGCGATGCCGAACATGCGCCAGTCTCCACCGACCTCACGGAAGTTCTTCATGCCCCACACGAGGAGGCCGATCACGGTGCTGTCGAGGAACTTGACCTTCGTCATGTCGGCCACGACGTTCGTCTTGCCCTCCTGACGCAGCTGCACGAAGAGCTTCTTGATGTCGGCGTCGTCGCTGCCGGCCAGATCGCCGTCGAAGCGCACGACGGTTGCGGAGCCAATGTCCTCGATGCTGCAGTCCATGCGATCTCCTAGGGGAGGCTGGAAGTGTAGCGGAGTCAGCGCGGCGCAGGCTCCATGCGTAGCGCGAGATGCGCCCAGCCGTCGATCTCGAAGTGTTCGACCCGGATCGTGTGCCGGCCCGCTGTGAGTTCGAACTCCGCGACGTCCTCGGTCGGCCCGTGGTGCGTCCAGTTGTCGATCACGCGCTTGCCGTCCACGTAGACACGGATGCCGTCGTCGCTGACCGTGCGGATCCGGTAGCGTCCGGGCTGCACTTGCAGGCTCGCCTCGGCCACGGTGGCGAAGCGGTCGGGCGCGAGCCCCTGAGGCCCCTTCGTCTTCCACGGGAAGGAGAGCGCCTCGAGCTTGGCTGCTCGTCGCGGCTTGCCGGCCACGAGGGCGTCCCACGCCTTGGGATGCTTGCGCGGATCCTGGGTCCACTGGAACCAGCGCACGTCCCAGAGCGCCTCCAAGAGGTGACCGCGTACGACGTGCCGGCGGGTTCCCAGGTCGACCTCCACCGAGAACGGCACCACTTGGCTCGCCGCGGCGCCACCCGGCAGCGGGAGCACGCGCACGCGCAGTGTGGCGGGGAGTTCGCCCCGCTCGGGCGAGACCTCGACGCGGCCGACGGTCTTGCGCACGCCCCACGTCCCGCGACCGGAGAGGTGGACCGTCACCTCCCGCCCGGCCGCCAGCACCTCGGAGGGGAAGATGTGCGGTACGCGCGGATCCAGCGGACCCCAGGGGCCTACGCGGATCTCGCGGCGTCCGCGCGGCATCCCCGAACTGAGCCGGGCGGGCGCCCCTGCGGCGCCCTCGATGTCGGGGACGTCCGGCAGCCGCGTGGGCGGACGGACCAGTGTGAGGCTCTCGGGTAGGGCCAGTGGATCCGTCGCCCCGCCGCCACGGAGGCGCCCGCGGCGTGTGTTCTCCAGCGGCAGCGCCCAGCCCGTACCCGTCTGGTCGAGCACCGCGAGTGAGGGCTTGCGCGTCGTGAGCCGCGAGCCGCGGAACTGGTTGCGCGTCACAGCGGAGGGGCGCGTCTGCGAGCCGAGGTGCAGGCAGGTCTCGCGGCCGTACAGCTGGTTCCAGCGCAGTGTCGTTTCCGTGTCGGCCTGCAGGCGCACGCCTACGTCCGAGCCGATGACGTCGTTGGCCAGCAGCACGTTCATCGACGAACTGGTGTCGTTGTGCCTACCGAATACACCGTTGACGAACGCCGGGTCGTGGTCCCACCAGAGGTGGATGCCCACGCGCGCCCCGACGATGTCGTTGCCGACGATGCGATTGACCTGACCGTGCTCGATCGAGATGCCGGCCGTCGTGCAGTCGTGGATGCGATTGCCCGCGAAGAGGCTCTGGCTGCTGTAGCCAGCCCAGATGCCGTGGTCGCAGTCGCTGCAGTCGTTGCGCACGAAGACGTTCTCGCGACTGAACGTCGCCTCGATGCCGTTGGCCACGGCGTGCGAGAAGTCGTTCTCGAAGACGAGGTTGCGGTTGCAGCCGCCCTTGCCCGTGCGCTTCGTCGTCTCGTGTCCGGCGTACAGGAAGAAGCCGTCGCCGGAGTGTGTCGCGGAGTTGCCGATGAACGTGTTGGTCGAAGACTGCTCGAAGACGAGGATGCCGGCCGAGTCCTGGCCTCGGTGGTACACGCCGTGGCTGTAGCCGCGTACGCACCAGTCGCAGCGGTTGCGGAGCACCTTGCAGCGATTGCTGCGGTAGAGCGCGATGCCCCAGCCCGAGTTGAACGAGAAGTCGCATTCGAGGACCCAGCAGCGGTTCGAGCGCGTGAGCAGGAGGCCGTTCTGCCCGTCCCGCACGCGGCAGCGGCGGACGGTGGCCCCGTCACAGCCCGTCAGCGAGAAGCCCGCGCCGTAGCGCGCCTGCCACTCGTCCTGGTCGTTCTCGTGTGGCCAGAGCCAGTCGGAGGGATCCTCGCGGACCGGCGTGCTCTTCAGCCGCTGGCGGAAGTTCTCCGACGCATCCACGTCCTCGATCACGAGCCCGGGCGCGTCCAGCGCCTGGATGGCGACCTTGAAGCCCCGCACCACGCCGCCGCGGATCGTCACGTCTCTCGCACCTCGCACCAGGATGCCCACACCTTGGAAGGCGTCCGGGTCGGTGCCCTCCGGGGCGCCCAAGAGGGCCGCCCCGCGCAGGTCGAGCGTCGTGCCGTCCTGGGTGATCTGCAGGACGCCGTCGCCGTTCTCGTCCTGGATCCGGTGTTCCCCGCCCGCCAGGCGCACGTCGCCGGCCACAGCGGTGTCGTCGGTCCGCGGCTCGAGCAGGGCCGGAGCCGCGGCACCGAGGGTGGGCAGCAGGGCCACCAGAAGCAGCGCGGCCAGAAGTAGACGAAAACGGCTGTGGGGCATCGGCACGGGATACCCTACCCCCCTCGTAGACTCCCGACCATGCGGCGCAAGAACCGGTCCTGGAACCTCGTAGGCGCACTCGCGCTGCTCGTTCTCCTGCAGCTGGCGGGCCCCGTGCGTGCGGAGGAGGACGCGCAGAGCGAGGCCGCCGTCCGCGCCTACGCTCGCGAGCAGTTGGTGCGCAACGCCACGGACAGTGTCGATCCGGGCAACCGCGAAGCGGGAGGCCTGGACGATCTCAAGGCCTTCATCGCCGACAAGCGCGAGATCTTCCAGCGGCTTGGTAGGGCGGAGGATCTCCGGAAGGCGGATCTGCTTCTGGGTCGAACCAAGGACGAAGACGGCCTGATCCGCGAGGCCGCCAGGCTCTATCGCTGGATTGCCGGCTTGGCCGAGGAGCCGGCCGGGCTCATCCTGGTGGATGCCGCCGGCAAGGAACACCCGCTGAAGGACGACACGTCCGAGTCGGATCTGATCAGCGGCCGCCTCGACGTCGATCGCAGCTGGATGGCCGAGCCGACCAAGAAGGGGGGCATCTCGCTCCTGCGTGGGCGCGCCGCACTGCTCTGGCAGAGCAAGCTGGAAGCGGCTCAGGCGCAGAGCGGCGAGACCGGCGACGATCTCCTCACCTCGCCCTGGTTGGACCCGCTGCTGCTGGCTCTCGTCCACGCAGACGAACTCAAGACCTTCGCCTGCCACGGCTGGGTCGAAGCACGCAAGCGCCAGGTGGACGCGCGGGTCGTTGCCTTCACCAACGACAATCCGCCGCGCGGTCTCGTCAGCGAGGGCACGGTGCGGGACAAGGCGGAGCGAGCGCAGCGCCTGCGGGACACCGCGTCGGCTCTTGCGCAGGATCGTGACGTGCTCGTCGCGGCGCTCGACCGGATGGTCTTCGCCGAGCGCCTGCTCAAGGAGGAGTCCGGCCGCCTGGGCTTCCTCATCGAAGAGGCCAAGCGCGAGCAGGCACAGCGTGCCGAGGCCAAGGCGCAGGCTGCCGCCGACAAGGCTGCGGCCGAGAAGGCGGCCGCGGAGAAGGCTGCTGCCGAGAAGGCCGAGGCCGAGAAGGCCGCGCCGCCCAAGGACGCTCCGGGCGGCGACCTGCCTCCGAACGACATGCCCCCCAAGGACGCCCCCCCCAAGGACGCCCCCCCGAGTGACGCACCGCCCAACGACGTAGCTCCCGACGATGACCCCGAGAAGCGCCAGGCGAGCGAGAAGCTCTGGGAGCTGCAACTCCACGAGATCATCGACGAGCAGGAGCTGCGGCTGCTGTACATCGCGGCGCGGCGCGCGGACGTCCTCATCAAGAACTACGACGCGGCCATCAACCAGGTGAAGGAAGAGGCGCAGGCCGCTGCCGGCGCCCACGGCCGGTACGAGTCCGAGCTCGTCAAGATGCGCCGCGAGCGCCAGCTCGAGCGCCTGGGCTGGGAGGAGTCCGAGCTCAAGCGCCTGCGCAAGCAGGCCGGTGCCTCCGCCAAGGACGGCGACGCGGCTTCCCGCCCGCTCTGGAGTGCCTACGAAGAAGCCCTCGGAAGCCTGATCGCGCTGAACCGGCTGACGGGGGAAGGCGTGGCGCTGCGCCGCGCGCTCGAGGCGCGTGTCAAGCCGGACTGCGGGCCCGGCGGCGCGGACGCGGCCGCCGGCACGGACGAAGAAGGCTGCCTGCCCGGCGAGGCGCCCGAGTTCGATCAGCCTGCACCGGCGACCCAGGCGGATCTGCCTGTCGCCAAGGACGAGCTGCGCCGCTACCGGGCGCCGAATCCCGGGTCCTTCGACGCGGACTACGTGCGGGACGCTTCCGAGATGCTCGATCATCCCGCCTGGGACGGTGCGCTTGCCGCCGAGCACCACCGTGCGGTGCAGGACCGCATCACGGCGTTGGAGCAGGCGCTGAGCTTCGTGGGCAAGGCACCCGAGCTGAACGCGCGCTTCGATCAGGCCGCCCGCAAGGCGGACGAGGCGTTGGCCCGTGTCGAGCAGCTTGCTGCCGGCAGCAGCCAGAGCTGGCGCTGGCGTCGTCGCCTGGGACAGCATCGGCGAGAGGATCTCGAGACCGATCGCTCCGCGTTCCTGGAGACCATGCGCGGCATCGACGAAGAGCAGGACGAGATGCGCTCGCTCCTCGGCTCGTTCCGCGCGTATCGCGATCGCCTGCTCAACCTCGGGTCACGGAGCTTCCAGATCCGGGTGCAGCGCACCCTCGATCCAGATCGCCTCGAAGCCGCCTACGACGACATCGACGCCACCGTGGAGAACACGGGCCGCTGGCTCACGCTGCGCGGTGACGAGCACGCGGGCACCTTCATCCAGCGCAACTGGGTGATGCTGCTCGCCTGCCTCGGCGTACTCGTCGGCAGCGTCCTCTGCGTGCGCTTTGGTCGCCACGGCCTTGACAGGCTGCTGCGTACTCTGGCTTCGCGCGTTCCGGCCCTGCGCTCCGAGCCGGTGACGGTGCGCGCGGAAGAGGCGCAGGCGAAGCGTGAGAAGGCGGAGCAGGAGGCGGCCGCCAAGGCCGCCGAGGAACAGGCACTGCGCCAGGTCTCCAAGGAGGAGGCCGACCGCCAGCAGAAGATGGGCGAGGGCGGCTACGGTGGAGGTGCCGACGCATGAGCGAAGCCGCTGTCCCTGAGCGCAAGCCCGTTCCGCTCGTGCCCGGCATCCGCGTCGTGCGCGTGTTCTGGCGCATGCTGGCGCCGCTGGCCGTCGCGGCCAACATCGTTGCTTTCACCTGGCTGCTCGGCGGCTCGGACGATCTGAGGCACCAGGCCTTGGTGACCGCTGCGTTCATCGCAGGCTTCACGTTGTTGGCGTCGGTGATCCAGGAACTGCTCTCCCCGACGAACGCCGACCTGCGCATCATACCTGTCGCCGATCACCGAGCCGAGCGACTGACAGCCATCGTGCGCGGCCTGCTCTTCGTGCTGCTCGGCACGGAACTGGCCATCTACCTCGTCCGCGCCAACGACTGGAGTGAGTCTGTCGCGACCCTGCTGGGGGTGCTGCGCAACGTCGGGCTGATCCTCTTCGCCTGGTCCGCGCTCAGCCGGAGCGGCTTGACCGCCAAGATCACACCGAAGGATACGAAGTCCTACTGGCAGCTGCTGGCGTGGCTGTTCGTGAAGTTCATCGTGCCGCTCGGCATGCTGACGTTGCTGTTCTTCGCCGTCGCTTATGCGCTGGGCTACCAGGCCCTGGCGCTCTGGGTCGTCCAGAGCGCGGGGTGGACTGCCTTGCTGATCCTCGCGGTGGGGACGCTCTACCGCGCGCTGCGCCGCCGCCTGCACGCCACGGTCGCGTTCATGCGCGACGAGAAGGTCGTCGAGGGTGAGGGCGCCGCGCCGTGGTGGATCGGGTTGGAGCGCATCCTGGCCGGTGCGCTGAAGATCCTCATCGCGATCGCGACCTACTTCATGCTGCTCTCCATCTGGAACGTCACCCCCGCCGAGATCGGGGAGTTCCTGAAGCAGCCGCTGTTCGGCGGCGCCGGGCAGACGTGGGGTGCGCTGCTCGGAGGCCTCGCCAAGGCCGCGGTGGTGCTCATCCTGCTCGCGCTCGTTCGCAACGTGCTGATCTTCTTCGTGTTCCCGCGCGCCAACGTCGAGACGGGCGCCCGCTACGCCATGCTCACGGTGTTGCGCTATGCGGCCGTCATCTTGGTGGCCTTGTTCCTGCTCGGGGCGACGGGCGTGGATACGTCCTCGCTCGCGATCTTCGCCGGTGCTGCCACCTTCGGCCTGGCCTTCGGCATGCGCGACATCTTCTCCAACTTCTTCAGTGGCCTGATCATGCTGCTGGAGCGCCCGGTGCGGGTCGGCGACACGATCGAGGTCGCGGGCACCAAGGGCAAGATCGAGGCGATCCGCCTGCGCGGCACCACGATCCGTACCTTCGAAGGCACGAGCGTCATCCTGCCGAATACGCATCTGATCGGGGAGCGCCTGACGAACCTCTCGTACGGCCTGACGACGCCGCGCATGCAGATCGACGTCGGCGTTTCCTACGACTCCGACCCGCGCGAGGTAGAGAAGGTCCTGCTTGCGGTAGCCAAGGCCGAGCCGCGCGTCATCGCGGATCCGGCCCCGGTCGTGCGCTTCAACAACTTCGGTGCTTCGTCCCTCGACTTCTCCCTGCGTGTCTGGACGCGCGATGTGGCTGATCGCTGGGACATGATCCACGAGATGCGCGTACAGATCTTCGACGCGTTGAAGAAGGCAGGCATCGAGATCCCGTTCCCGCAGACGGATCTGCACATCCGGAGCGACGCAACGAGGTCGCAGGAGACGTCGTAGGACGGAGGAGGCTCGTATGCGTCACCTGGTGCCGGCGTTCCTCCTCGCATGCATCGTCGCCGGACCCGGCTCCCTCGCCGCTTCGGGCGAGGACGCCGCACCCTCGTGGAACGAGGTGCAGAAGCAAGGCCGCAAGGCGTTCAAGCGGCTCTCGATCGCAAAGCACGCGCAGCTTGTCAAGTCGCTGACGCCGCGCCTGCCGAGCGGCATCGTCATCACGGCCGCGCCGTTCGACGGTCTCGTCAAGAACCTGCTCGCGCCCTACGCCAAGCAGTTGGCCTCGCGCGAGAGGGTCCTGGCGAGCCTTGCGCAGCATCCCTCGCCCAAGGCAGGCAAGCTGCTGGAGACGGCCTTCAAGACGTTGGCGAAGGAGGACGCGGACCGCGCCAAGCGCGTGCTGGTGATGGAGGCCGAGTACGCGGGCGTCTACAACGCCGGCTACATGGAATCCAGTGAGGGCGCGCGTCGCTCGCGCAAGCTCGCGGCCGCGCTGATCCCGTTCTACCGGACGCTGCTCGCGCGCAACGCCGCGCTGCAGGAACTCGCCGTAGACGCCCTCTCCGCCATGCGGACCGGCGATGCCCTCACGTGGCTGCAGGCGGCTGCGCGCAAGTCGGATCCCGCGCTCAGGCAAGCAGCCGTGCTGGCGCTCGGGCGCGTCGGTGGCGCGGAGGCCTTCGCGCTGCTGGGCAAGGCTGCCGCGGGAGACGCCGAGCCGCGCGTGCGCGGTGCAGCCCTGCTCGCCCTGGCGGCCTGGCCCGTCAAGGAGTCGAAGACGGCGATCCTGGCGGCCCTGGCGGATGAGGCTTGGGAGGTGCGCGCCCTGGCCGTAGCGATGTGCGTCGCCGCTCGCCTCGTCGAGGCGGCAGAGCCGCTCATCCTGCAGCTCGAGAAGGAAGACGGCCGCTTACGCGACGACATCGACGACGCGCTCTTCGCGCTGGTCGGCGTACGCATGTACGCGGACGTCGCACTGTGGAAGCGCTGGCTTGGTGAGAACCGCGAGAAGCTCGCTGCGCAGGCGCAGGCACTGGCTGCCGAGGGTGCGTACGACAAGCCGCTGGGACCGATGGAGGACTGGCCCGAGCGCGCGGCCGCCGACGCCAAGGACGACAAGCGTGGCGGCACGACGGCCTTCTACGGCATCACGTCACGCAGCAAGCGCATCGTCTTCCTGGTGGACATCTCCCGCAGCATGCAGGACGAGGCGCAGGAGAAGCCGCCGAAGCTCGGTGACGCCAAGCACCCGTACCGGGAGCCGCTCGGTCCGAGCAAGATGGCCATCGTGCGCTGGCAGCTGCACCGGGCGGTGCACGACCTGCCCAAGGACGCCACCTTCAACATCGTTGTCTACAGCGAGTCCTACAAGGTGTGGGCCGACGAGATGACGACCGCCAAGCCGAAGGCGAAGAAGGCGGCGCACAAGTTCATCCAGAAGCTCGTCGCCAACGGCACGACGAACATCGGCGACACGCTCGACAAGGCGATCGCGCTGGCCGCTGACGCAGCGGGCGGCTTGGCGGCCGACACGCTCTACCTGCTGTCGGACGGCAACCCGAACCGCGGCCGGCTCAACGTGCTGCCCGAGGTCTTGGAGGACTTCGTGCGACGCAACCGCCGCGCCCGTCTCGTCGTGCACACGATCGGCATCGGCGAGCAGGCGGGGAGCAGCTTTCTCGAAGACCTGGCCAAGCGCACGGGCGGTCAGTACGTCGGTTTCCGGTAGGGGCATCCCGAGCCCATGCGACGGTACGTCGCACGGGAGAGTGGTTGCCCGATCCACTCGGCCTCGTCATGCGCCCCGACCGACGGACGGGCCGGGCAACGACTCGGCTGCCTGCGGCACCCTTTGCGATGCCCCTACACACGTCGCGTCGCCGTGCTGGATGGGGCCGGACTCGCCCTTCGACTCGCGTTGCTCGCTCAGGGCCAGCGGCTCGCTCGGGGCCTACGGCCCCGGCATCGCCGACTGGTTCGCCGCGTAGGCGTCGATCAGGCGCGGGAGCGCTTCGTCGACGTGCGGCATGGCGAGGCCGGCGGCGTGCAGCTTCTGCGTCGAGAGCAGGCAGTTCGAGCGGCGTGCGACCAGCCGGCCCTCGAGCGCCTCGGCACTGAGCGTGCCGAACTCGTGATCCGGAGCGACGCGCTCACGCCACAGCGCGAGCAGCCTGTCGTGGTACTCGGCGCCGTCGTTGACCATGTTCCAGACGCCTCGTTCGCGGCGCGCGATCAACTCGAGGGCCGGGGCCCAGAAGTCGTCCAGGATCGTCACGGAGTTGGCGATGCTCACGACCTCGTCGAAGGCGAGCAGCTTCGTCAGCAGGTTGCGCGGCGCGGGTTCCGACGCCATCGGCAGGCGGATGCGCAGCTGGAGCGCGTCCAGGTCCCGGAGGGCCACCTCGGCGACGATCTTCGAGCGCGCGTAGAGGCTGCCGTCGAAGTTGGGCGGGTCCTCCTCGGCGAAGCCCGCGCCGCCGCCGTCGCCCTCGTAGATGCAGCCGCTACCCAGGTGGGTGAAGTGGATGTCCCGTGCACGGCAGGCGCTGCCGAGGACGATCGGCCCCGCGACGTTGCTGCGGTACGTGCCGCCCGGATCGTCTTCGAGCGAGTCGATGTTCGGGCTGCCCGTGCGGCCGGCGCAGTTGACGACGGCACGCGGCTTGATCGCGTCCAGCTCCTCGGAGACCGCGTACTCGTCCGCGACGTCGGTCTGTGTGAGCTGGGCGCCGGGCAGGCGCTCGGCGAACTGGCGGCCGAGCCAGCCGTCGCCGAAGACGAGCGTGTGGGCCGACACCTGAGTCAGTCCTCCCGCAACCGGAAGCGCGCCTCGCCGAAGCGCTCCGGGTGCTCCTGCACGTAGCGCTGCGTGCGCATCCACGGCTCGGGCTCGCCGGCGTCGAACCAGCCGGAGACCGTGACGTGCCGCAGTCGTCCTTCGCGGGCGTAGGCGTTGTTGAGGTCGCTGACCTCGAGTTCGCCGCGACCCGAGGGCACGAGTTCGGTGATCTTCTCGAACGCGTCCTGCGGGTAGCCGTAGAGGCCGGTGACCGCGAGATTGCTCGGCGGCGCGGCGGGCTTCTCGAGGATCTCGACGACGCGCTCGCCCTCGAGGCGCGCCACGCCGTACGCACGCGGATCGTCCACTTCGGCCAGGACGTTCAGGGCGTAGGCAGGGTCCGCCGTCGCGAACGCCTGGACCGCCGCGCCGAGTGCGTCCGTGTCGTAGACATTGTCCGCCAGCAGGACGCAGAGCCGCCGGCCGGCCGCGAAGGGCTCGGCCAGGGCCAGGGCATCGGCGATGCCGCGGGCCTCATCCTGGACGCGGTAGGTGAACTCCACGTCCTTGCCGTAGTCGCGGCCGGAGCCCAGCACGTCCACGATCTGCCCCATGTGCCGCCGCCCGGTGACCACCAGGATGTCGTTCAGGCCCAGGTTCAGCAGCGTGCCCAGGGCGTAGTCGATCATCGGCCGCATGCCCACGGGCAGCAGGTGCTTGTTGCGGTCCTTCGTGAGCGGCCGCATGCGCGTACCGCTCCCGCCCGCCAACAGGATGCCTGCCACGCTTTCGCTGAGCGCCGTTCGACTCACCAGGTGCCTCCGTCTGACGGCAGGGTACGCGCCGACGGCGGGCGCGTGTAGCCTTCGTGCCGGATCCACCCGATGAGCAAGAAGACCCCCGACCGCAAGTACACCGACCGCCAGCTCTACGGGCGCCTCGCCTCCTCGGCGAGCCCGTACGGCAAGCACCTCGTCGTGCTCTTCGTGGTGAGCCTGATCGGGGCCCCCCTGGCGCTCCTGATCCCGCTGCCCATCAAGATCGTGGTCGACGGCGTGCTGGGGGGCAAGGAGCTGTCGCCCATCGTGGCGGCCTTCGTGCCGGACGCCTGGGAAGGCGACCCCGACACGCTGCTGTGGGCGTCCGTGATCGCCATCGTCGCGTTCTCTGCGCTGCTGCAGCTGCACGAGTTCATCACGTGGATCTACAAGACGTGGATCGGCGAGAGGCTCGTCCTCGGGTTCCGCGCCAAGCTGTTCGACCACCTCGCGAGCCTCTCGCTCGGCTTCCATAGCCGACAGAACTCCGCAGACGCGCTGCACCGCGTGCAGATCGACGCTGCCTCCATCAAGGAGGCCAGCGTCTACGGGGCGATCCCCTTCGCCACGAGCCTCATCAAGGTGCTCGTCCTCACCTACGTCACCGCGCGCATCGACCTGACGCTCGCGCTCGTGGCCCTGGGCGCCGGACCGATCGTGTTCGTGCTGACCGAGATCTACCGCGGTCGCCTGCGTCGCGGCTGGCAGGCGGTCCGTGAGACGGAGAGCAGCGCGCTCTCCGTCGTGCAGGAGTCCCTCGGTGCGGTGCGGGTCGTGAAGGCGTTCGGCCAGGAGCGGCGCGAGGGCGAGCGCTTCCGGGAACACGCCCACTCCAACGTCAAGGCCGCTCTGGCCGCCGTACGTGCCCACGCGAGCTTCGATCTGTGGGTCGGCATCGCGACCGGGATCGGTGGCGCCGCCGTGCTCTACGTCGGCGCGAAGCACGTGCAGACCGGCGAGACGACGCTCGGCGAACTGCTCCTCATCGTCGCCTACCTCTCGCAGCTCTTCATGCCGTTGCGCGATCTCGGCGCACGCCTGGCCAGCATGCAGAGCGCGCTCGCGAGTGCGTCGCGCGTCTACTCCGTGCTCGACGAGCAGTCCGAGGTGCAGGAGCGCAAGACGGCGAAGCCCGTCGAGCGTGTGGAGGGCACCTTCGCCTTCCGCGACGTGCGCTTCGGCTACGATCCCGCCAAGCCGGTGCTCTCGGGCGTGAGCCTCGACATCCCCGCGGGCAGCCGCGTGGGCATCGCCGGCAAGACCGGCTCGGGCAAGAGCACACTGCTCAGCTTGCTGCCGCGCTTCTACGACCCACAGGCCGGAGCCGTGTTGCTCGACGGTGTCGACGTGCGCGACCTCAAGCTCGCCGACCTGCGACGCCAGTTCTCGATCGTGCTCCAGGAGTCCGTGCTCTTCTCGACGACCGTGCGCGAGAACATCGCCTACGGCCGCCCGGACGCGTCGGACGAAGAGATCGAGAAGGCGGCCCGCGCCGCTGCGGCCCACGAGTTCGTCTCGCAACTTCCCGACGGCTACGACACCGAGGTGGGGGAGCGCGGGACGCGGCTCTCCGGCGGCGAGCGCCAGCGGATCGCGCTCGCGCGCGCCTTCCTGCGCGACGCGCCCGTGCTGATCCTGGATGAGCCGACGAGCGCCCTGGACACGAAGACCGAGGAGCTCGTGATCGACGCCCTCGAGCGCCTCATGAAGGGCCGGACGACGTTCATGATCGCCCACCGTCTCAGCACGCTGGAGAGCTGCGACCTGCGTGTCGAACTCGTCGACGGGGATACGGTCGTCCGCAAGGGCGATCTCGGTGACATCGCGCTAGAGTGAAGCCGTGCACATCGACGAGCTCGACTACGACCTGCCCGACGAGTTGATCGCGCAGGTGCCTGCCGATCGGCGTGAAGACGCGCGACTGCTCGTGCTCGACCGTGCCAGTGGGGCCCTGCACCACCGCCATGTGGTGGACATCCCCGATCTCCTGCACCCGGGCGACCTGCTTGTGGCCAACGACACCCGCGTGCTGCCCGCGCGTCTCTTCGCCGTGCGCGACACCGGCGGGCACGTGGAGATCTTCCTGTTGGAGGCGGCGACGGGCGGTGCGTGGCGCGCCTTGGTGCGGGCTCGCGGGACCCTGCGCCCGGGCGAGGAGTTGGCCATCCAGGATGACGGCGCCGTGCGCCTGCTCGCGTCCGAGGGTAGCGGGCAGTGGCTCGTCGAGGGCGTGCACGACGACCTGGACGCCCTGATGGATCGCGCGGGGCGCATGCCGCTCCCGCCCTACATCCGGCGAGAGCCCCACGGTGACGAGCGCGATGCGCTCGACCGCGAGCGCTACCAGACGGTCTACGCGTCTCAGGGTGGTGCCGTCGCTGCGCCTACGGCGGGCCTGCACCTCTCGATGGACACGCTGGAGTTGATCGCGAGCATGGGCGCCGAGTTGGCCCACGTCACGTTGCACGTCGGGCTCGGCACGTTCTCGCCCGTGCGCGCCGAGCGCATCACCGATCACACGATGCATCCCGAGCGCTACGAGATCTCCGAGTACACCGCCGCCGCCGTCCGGGCGGCGAAGGCCGAAGGCCGCCGCGTCATCTGTGTGGGCACGACCACCGTGCGCGCCCTGGAGGGCGCCGCCGCCGTCAGCGCGGACGGCCTGCCTGAGCCGGGCGGGGGGCACACGGATCTCTTCATCACCCCCGGCTACGAGTTCCGCGTCGTCGACGCGCTGCTGACCAACTTCCACCTGCCGCGCTCGACGCTCATCGCGCTCGTCGGCGCGTTCGCGGGTCTCGAGCGTCTCCTCGACACGTACGGCGTCGCGGTCCAGGAGCGCTACCGCTTCTACTCCTACGGCGACGCGATGTTCGTGGCGTGAACGCGACACACGCGACGATCCGGCAGATCGCGGGGCTGTACGGCTTCGACGTGGTCGGTGTGAGCTCCGGCGCGCCGCTCGAGGATGCGCTCGAGCCGCTGCGCGCCTGGTGCGATCAGGGCTACGAGGGGGAGATGGGCTACCTGAGCCGCGATCCGCCCCAGCGTGCGGACGCACGCACGCTGCTCAAGCAGGTGCGCTCCGTCATCAGCCTTGCCGTCAACTACTGGCATCCCGCGCCGCCGTTCGAGGCGGAGGCACGCTACGGCCGCGTGGCGCGCTACGCCTGGGGTCGCGACTACCACGACGTGCTGCTGCCGCGGCTGGAGGCGCTCGGCAAGGCGCTCGCCGACGCCCTGCCCGGCGCTTCACGCTCGCGCGCTGCGTGCGATCACTCGCCGTTCCTCGAGCGTGCGGCTGCCGTGCGCGCAGGCCTGGGCTTCTTCGGCAAGAACACCTGCTTGCTCATGCCGCGCAAGGGATCCTGGTGGTTCCTGGGCGAGGTGCTGCTCGACGTCGAGCTGCCGCCGACCGAGCCCGTACGCACGGACCACTGCGGTACGTGCACCGACTGCCTGACGGCGTGTCCGACCGAAGCGTTCGTCGAGCCCTTCGTGTTGGATGCGCGCCGCTGCATCAGCTACCTGACGATCGAGCTGAAGGGGCCGATTCCGCACGAACACCGCGCGGGGCTGGGGCCGTGGATCTTCGGTTGCGACGTGTGCCAGGACGTGTGTCCGTTCAATCGCTTCGCGCAGCAGGCTCCGTGGCCCGAGCTGGCGCCGGAGCAGGGGGTCGGGCCGCGACTCGACCTGCTCGAAGTCCTGGCGCTGAAAGACGATGCGGCCTTCGCCGCGCGCTTCCAGGACACGCCGCTGCTGCGTCCGGGGCGCCGTGGTCTCCTGCGCAATGCGGCCGTCGTGGCGCGCAACGTCGAGGCGACTGCAGCCGTGCCTCTGCTCGAGCGCCTTGCGCGCGAGGATCCCGAGCCGCTGATCCGCGGTCACGCACTGTGGGCACTGGCCGGGCTGGACGACGACGCTGCCCGCCGCGCCGCCGAGGTGAGTCGCACGGACGACGATCCGTTCGTCCGGGAAGAGGCCGGGGCCGTCTTGTAGTCACTGCCGCCGGTGCAGCGTCCCGAACATGAAAGCAGCCGGCTCCTCGAGGAGCCGGCTGCAGTGGGGATTCAACCCCGGGGAGAGCCCCACGTTCGAGGCGCCGTGGCTGCGGGGGAGCAGCCGGTACCAAGCTCGAACGCCTGGGACACGCGCCCAGGCGGTGGCGCGCCTCCGAGCGTGGGGGAGCCTTCAGTCATCCCAGTCGTCCCAGTCCTCCTCGTCCCAGTCCGGATCGGGATCCGGATCCACGTTCTCATCCGTGTGGCAGAACCAGCAGACGCGTCCGATGCTCGCCCGCAGGACGGTGTGGCCCCGCGGGACCTGGTCTTCGCAGATGACACACTCGACGGTGTCGGGTTCGACGATCTTGAGGTCTGACATCTGTGATCTCCTCATTGGGTATGGCCTCTGAGGCAAGCCGCGTGCCGATGTCGGTTCCGCGAACAGCGCGGCGCCCGGCCACGGGATGGGAGCAGCCGCGGGGGCGGAGCGCCCCAGCCACGGGGCAGATTGCCCCGCACGAGGCCGTGCCCTCGCCTCGAACGCGAGCCTCTTCGCGTCGCGCATTTGGTCCGACACGTGCTTGTGTGCAGCTCAATCTGCGGAGGCTTTTCCCCATGCGTCCCCTTCCTCGCACGTGCATCGCCGTGCTGCTGGGTTTCCTGCTCATCGGCAGCGCCACGGCCACGGCTGCCCCCGAGGGCGCCGAGGCGGTCAAGTCCGTCCTCGACGACATCAAGAAGGCCCAGAAGGACCCCGAGCGCAGCGGCCTGGCTTCAGCCGTCGAGCGCATCGCCGACATCCACAACGGGATCGACGATGCCGGGCTGCGCAAGAAGCTGCAGGCCGTCGCCGGCAAGGTCCTCCGGGACGCCAAGGCGGGCAGTGCCCGGTCCGCTGCTGCTGTCGCCCTGGGTAGTCTCAACGACCCCCAAGGCGCCTGGAAGCAACTGAGCAAGGCCCTGCCGGCTCCGAAGTCCAAGACGCCTGCGCCCTCGGAGGTCGCGGCCATTCAAGCTACGGCCGCGCACGTGCCGGCGGCCGCGATCGCGCCGCTGCTCAAGCTCATGCACAAGGCGAAGTCCCTCGACGCTGCACGCGAGGCGATCAACGCCCTCGGCGGCTACGGCAAGTCGAAGAAGCGCGCCGCGATCCTGAAGGAGATGCTCGAAGCGATGAGCCTGCGCCACGCCGCAGCGCTGGCAGCCAAGCAGAACCCGAAGGGCGGCTCGGGGACGCGACCCTGGCAGGAACTCGGTGAGCCGTTCGTGGCGGCTCTCAACCGCCTGACGGGGCAGAAGCACAAAGACGCCGATGCCTGGCTCGAGGCATACAAGTCCAACAAGAAGCAGCTGCAAGCACTGTTCGCAGACGCGGCTCCGTAGTCCACGCCGTACCATGTCCACCCGGCGCGAGGCCCCGACCTCGCCGCGGCGGGAGTACGGCCGATGAGCGACGAGCTCGAAGTCGACGGACCTGGGAAGCGTGACCCGACAACGGCGGCCTCGCCTCCGCTGCTGTCCCTGCAGCGGAGGCTTGCCCAGACGCAACGCGTCGCTGCTCTCGGCGCGTTGGCCGGACGCCTCGCCCACGAGCTGGGGACGCCCCTGCACTCCGTA
>JAHEIK010000258.1 GCA_024639415.1 Planctomycetota bacterium | reverse complement strand
ACCGGCACCTTCCACGTGCCGGCGTGCACAGGGTGTGGCGGCACGCTGAAGCCGGATGTCGTGTTCTTCGGAGAGAACGTGCCGAGTGAGCGCGTGCAGGCGGCGTACGACGCCGTAGCCGCGGCCGACGGCGTGCTCGTCGTGGGCTCATCGCTGAAGATCTTCTCGGGCTGGCGCTTCGTGCGCGAGGCGGCGCAGCGTGGCGTGCCCATCGCGATCCTCAATCTCGGTCGCACGCGCGCGGACGACGTGGCCACGCTGAAGATCGAGTTGCCTTGTGCCGAGGCCCTGGCCTCCGCTCTCTAGGCCGCCTGCTCCGCGTCGGCCTTGAAGAAGATACGCAGCATCCAGGCGACGGCACCGAGCGCGATCACGAGGCAGACGGCGAACAGCGCGAACACCGCCCACTGCGGATCCACTCCGATGGCCTTGGCGTCGAAGTGTCCCTCGAGCCGCACGTCGCGAACGACGTGACGCGCGTGCACCATGCCCATGACGCCGAGGCCCAGCGCGACGCCGGCCCCGACCAGCTTGCGCATCAGGTAGAGCGGCACGGCAACGACCGCCGCGAGGATGCCCACGGTCAGGCTGTAGATGCCCGCCGAGCGCATGAAGGGCGCCAGTACGTCGCCCAGCGTCAGCAGGTAGATCATGCCTGTAACGAAGGCGGCGCCGGTGCCGAGGGTGAAGAGCAGCTTGCCCTTGGACCACGCGGCCTCGTCCTTGCGCCCCAGCACGCCGAGGAAGAAGCCTCCGACCGTGAGCGCACCGGTCAGCATGTGCAGCCAACGGAAGATCCATGCGCCGACGTCCGGTAGCCAGACCATGCCGCTCGTGTCCCCGGCGTAGTGCGTCTTCTGCGCCTCGGGTCGCTCCGCAAGCGAGAAGACCGAGCTGTAGGTCACCGAGACGAAGACGAGCCCCGCCAGCGCCAACAGCAACCACACGCGGACACGCGCGGGCCCGCGCTTGGTGAACGCAGCCGCGTACAGGCACGCGTAGGCGAGCATGGCCGCCAGCGGCACGCCCAGCCAGAACCAGCCGCTGACGATCGCGGCGGAGTAGAGCACCTTGCCGTAGACCAGTTGCGCGAAGAGCAGCGGGGCCACGCCGAGCGTGACCGTCGCCGCCATGAGCGTGGGGAAGAGCTTCACGAGCTTGCGCGCGTTCGGATTCTCGAGACCGCCGGGTAGGCGCGCAGCGAAGAGTGCCAGCATGCCGCCGAACAGGCAGCCCATGGCGGCGAAGTGCAGGGTCAGGGTGAGCACGTGCAGCAGCGTGACGAGCCACAGGGGTGCGGGAAGCACGTCGTAGTCGGGTAGAGCGAGGAAGATCATCGGGCCGCCTCCGCCTGCCAGCTCAAGATGTAGTCGATCAAGGCCTTGCGCTCCTTGTCGTCGCCGCTGAACACGGGCATCTCCTCGGACATCTCGACGTCGGACAGCACCTCGTCGATGTCCTCGGCCTCGAAGTCCTCGAAGGTCTCCGTCACATCCCCGTGGCCACCCCGCACGTGACAGCTGCCGCAGCGCATCTCGAAGACCCGGCGGCCAAGCGCCAGGCCCTCGAGCCTGTGGATCTCGTGCAGCGGCCGGGTGTCCACCCGCTCGGCGACCCAGGCGCCGAGCTTCGCGCGCTCCTCCGCATTGCCGGCGAATGGCGGCATGGGCGCGCGCATGGCATGCAGACCGGCGAGCGCGCCCGTGATGTAGTCCTTGTCGGTGCCGTCGAAGAACGGCTTGATCGCACGGTAGCCCTCGAGCTCGTGGCAGCTGCGGCAGCTGTAGTTGAACAGGTCGCGACCGTCGTCGCCGGTGCGGTAGGCGATGCTCTCGAGCAGGCTCTCTTCCGCGCCGGCTTCCACGCGATCCACGCGCAGACCGTTGGCGTACATGTAGCCGTGGATCACGAACGGCTTGCGCACCGACTCGCGGTAGAACTCGAACGCGCCGAAGCCCATGAGGGCCGCGATCAGGAGGACGAAGCCCACCGGTCGCCGCTGCAGCCCCGGGGCGAATACGCCGGTGACCAGCAGGCCGCCCGCCAGGATCGCTCCGGCGATGAGCATGTACTCGACGGCCATCGTGGGCAGGACGAGGCGCTCCGCCACGTCCACGAAGGCCTTCTGCGAGAGGACATCGACGTTCTCGTAGTAGAGCCAGCCGGCCGCGGAGATGAGCAGGCCGGCGATGCCCCAGAGCGCCGCGCCGCGCACGATCCTGAGGCGCGAGGGACGGTCTGCGTGCCCCCCGGCGACGAACACCGCGAAGACGCCGCCGAGCAGGATGCAGATGCCCGTACGCATGACGAGCGACGGCCAATACGTCGGGTTGAAGAAGCCGTCCCAGAACTCGCCCGTCTCCAGCCACGCGCCGGGCGTGAGCATGAAGGTGACGATGCCGTTGATCACGACGAGGGAGAGCCAGGCGGCGACGAAGTAGATCCAGCCGATCGCCATGTGGCGACGCGCCGAGAGCCGCTTCCAGCCGTAGTAGTAGAGGATCGCGGCGAGGATCTCGACGATGAAGAACACCCACTCGATGGCCCAGCCCCAGACGAACGTGCGGATCAGCGCCTCGGTCCCGGCCGGACTGAGCAGGCCGACGATGAACCAGATCATCACGCCGCTCAGCGCGCCGAAGACCAGGCTCAGCAGGACGAAGAACTTGCTCAGACGCTCGAGGAACGCCAAGCGCTGCAGATCGGCACCGGCCCGGGCCGCACGCTCCGCCACGACGAGGTAGAGCCCCCCACCGATGGCGAAGTGCGACACGAACACGTGCAAGACGGCGATGACCGCCATGAGCGGGCCGTAGCCGACGTCCGTCTCCCAGAAGGGATAGGGCATGTCCTTCCTCCCTCGAACCGCGCTGCGGGGCGCACGCATTGTGGCCGTTCGCGCGGCGGTCGCAAGCGCGGCCGGAGGCGGCCTGGCTGGAACACCGGTCCGTCCCTCCGGACCAACTTCTGCAAGAGCTGTGCAAATGCTCGGCGGGGCGCGACCCGGCGGCGGCGCCGGGGTTTCAGGAGCCGTGCCCGGACGCACACACTCGCGCCGGACCGACAGGCACCACGGACCAAGCCCTACGGAGGCTCCTCATGAGACTGCTTCGCTCCATCGTCGCTGCGGGATTTGCCGCAGCCCTGCTCGCCTCGCCGGCGCTCGCCGAGGACGAGAGGCCGTTCCGCAAGGGTGAGCGCGCAGGCAAGCTGCACCGGCGTGATCCGGGCCGCTCGGCCCAGCGTGGCCCGCATGGTCACCGCGGCCAACCCCAGCGCATGCAGCAGATGCAACGCATGCAGCGCATGCAGCGCATGCAGCGCATGCAGCGCATGCAGCGCATGCAGCGGATGCAGCGGATGCAGCGCTTCCAGCAACGGCGCGGCGGCCGGGCCCTCGCGCAGCGCGGGCGCTCCATGCAGCGCGGCCGCATGCAGCAGGGCAACAGGTTCAAGGGCCGCATGCAGCGCGGCCCCATGCGGCACGCCCAGCGCAGGCAAGGGCGTCCGCTGCACGGCCCGCAGATGCGCCGTGCGCAGCGGCAGGGCCGCCACCATCTCGCCGGAATGCAGCGCGGGCGCCAGATGCAGCGCGGGCAGCGCCAGCAGCGAGGCCGGCGGCAGGCCCAGCAGCGACGCCCCCAGCTGCAGGGCCACGGCCTGAAGGACCTCCTGCAGGCCTTCGGACGCCTGGACCGCAATCACGACGGCGTCCTCGATCGGCGTGAGTTCGCAGCCATCGCCCGTCTGCACGCGGGCGGGTCCGCCCCGGGGAAGGCCCACAAGCAGCACGCCAAGCGCAGCGCGGCCATGCGCAAGCGCCGCGGCCCGGCCGCAGGCGCCCGCAAGGGACCCGCAGCCCGCAAGCCGGACGCCGCCAAGCAGCGCCGCATGCAGGCCCAGGGGGCAGCGATCATGCATCGTCTGCGCGAGGCCGACCGCAACGGCGACGGCAAGCTGAGCCGCGCGGAGGCCCCCGCCATGCTCAAGCGCCGCTTCGCGGCCCTGGACCGTGACGAGGACGGCTTCCTCGGCAAGGCCGAGCTCAAGGCCGTGATGAAGCATCTGAGCGCGGATCGCGCGGGCGCTCCTGACAAGGGGCAGGCCGCCAAGAAGAAGGCCGCACAGCAGAAGGCGGCCAAGCGGAAGGCCGCCAAGGCCAAGGCCGCCAAGAAGAAGGCGGCCAAGCAGAGGGCGGCGAAGCAGAAGGCCAAGAAGCGTCGGCCCGGGAAGAAGCTCTGACCCCACGCGTTGCATGGGTGGACGAACGATGGGAATCGCCGTCCAGCACCGTCGCCCCTCGCCCTGACCCCTCTGAGAGGCGCATCCACCCTAGGTCGGCCGCTTGACTCACATCGCAAGCGGCCGGCTCCCTTTTTGCCCCGAGAGGCTTCGGGCCGGCCCCATCGTCCCCGCGTCGGAGTACACCGGAGCCTGGAGGCTCCGACACCCCCGTGGGCAGCATCATCTTCGACTTCGACAGCACGCTGGTGCCCTGCGAGAGCCTCGAGGAGGTCCTGGGGCGCGCGGACGGCCTGACGCCGGCCGAGATCGAGGAACTCAGCGAGATCACCACCGCCGGCATGGAGGGACGCCTCAGCTTCGAGGACTCCCTCCGGATGCGGCTCGGCATCGCGTCACCGACCTTGCAAGAAGTCCGGGGCCTGGCCTTCGAGCTGGCCAGCAGCCTCTCGACCGGCGCCGCGGACCTCGTGGGCAGACTGCACGGCGCAGGTCACGACGTGTGGATCGTCAGCGGCGGCCTGCAGGAGATCCTCGAGGCCGTGGGCTCGGGGCTGGGCATCCCGCGGCGCCGCATCCACGGTGTCGTCTGCCAGTGGCGCCCGGACGGATCGCTCGACGCACTCGACACCAGCGGCGGCTTCGCGGTGTCGAAGGTCGAGGGTCTCACCCGGCTCGGCCCGGCCTTCCAGCGCCCGGTGATCGGAGTTGGGGACGGCATGACCGACCTCGCGCTGCGCGAGGCAGGCTTCGTGGACCACTTCGTCGCATACACCGAGCACGCCGTGCGCGAGAGCGTCATCGAGGGAGCCGATGCGACGGCCGGGAACATGGCCGACCTCGACCTGGTCCTTGAGAAGCTGCTGGCATGAGCACGCCCCGGCTGACACGGCTACGCGAGGACATCCACGTGCTCCTGCTCGAAGGGATCCATGAGCGTGCCGTCGAGCTGTTCCATGAAGCCGGCTACACGAGCGTCCGGCGCGAAGCCGGTGCGCTTGCCCCGGACGACCTGCGCGACGCGGTCGCAGGCGCGCACCTGATCGGACTGCGCTCACGGACCCAGCTGAACGACGACGTCCTCGGCGCGGCCCGGCGCCTCATCGCCGCGGGGTGCTTCTGCATCGGGACGAACCAGGTAGACCTCAAGGGCGCGGCCCAGCACGGCGTACCGGTCTTCAACGCCCCCCACAGCAACACGCGCTCGGTCGCCGAACTCGTGATCGGACTCTCCGTGATGCTGTTCCGCGACGTGTTCCGCAAGAGCAACCACGCGCACGCCGGCGAGTGGCAGAAGACGGCCGCGGGAGCGCACGAGCTGCGCGGACGCACGCTCGGCATCGTCGGGTACGGACACATCGGCTCGCAGGTGTCGGTCCTGGCCGAGTCCATGGGCATGCGCGTCATCTTCTACGACATCCGGCCGGTGCTCGCCCTGGGCAATGCGCAGCCACAGGTCGCGCTGGCGAAGGTGCTGCAGAAGGCCGACCTCGTCACGCTGCACGTGCCGGACACACCGTTGACGCGCGGCCTCATGGGCGCGGACGAGCTCGCTCAGATGCGTCGTGGCGCGCACTTGATCAATGCGAGTCGTGGGACGGTCGTCGATGCCGAGGCACTCGCCGCCGCCATGCGCAGCGGCCACGTCGGCGGCGCGGCAGTCGACGTGTTCGCCAAGGAGCCGAAGGGCCCGAACGAGGAGTTCCAGAATCCGCTGCGAGGC
>JAHEIK010000015.1 GCA_024639415.1 Planctomycetota bacterium | reverse complement strand
GGCAAGCCGATCGCCAACGCGCGCGTCATGGCCGTCCTCGAAAACCGGCGCATGTCGAGCAACCCCGTCCAGCGTGAGATGACGGTCACCGCTGCGGATGGGAGGTACCTGATCGATACGCTGTCCGTGGGCCAGCGCTACCGCTTCGGCGTCATCGCCGAGGGCTATGCGCCGACCTTCGAGGTCAGTGGCACGGCGATCGGGGCCGAGGATCTCGAGCGCGACTTCACCCTGGTCGAAGGTGGACGCCTCGAGGGCGTCGTCACCGACGAAGCGACGGGCAAGGCGATCCAGAACGCCCGCGTGGCCGTCTACGTCGGGCCGATGCCGTGGGGCCGCCAGCGTGCGGATCCCGACGCGAAGGCCGCCGCCGACCTGCGCCTGACCGATGAGAAGGGCACGTTCGCGTTCGACGCGCTCACGCCCGGTCCCGTCACCAGCGCCGTCGTCCAGGCGCAGGGCTACGTGTCGCGCAGCTTCATGCGCTGGCCGCCTCCCGGCGCGCCGTGGCCGGACGTCGTCGCGGCCGAGACCACCGAGGTCACAGTCGCGCTCAAGCGCGGCGGGACCATTCGCGGCGTCGTGCAGACGAAGGACGGCGCGCAGCCGATCCAGGGTGCCGAGATCACGGTGATGGCCAGCGGGCCCATGGCCTGGATGGCCATGGCGACGGGTACGCCCACCGCCGTCAGCGGGGCGGACGGTAGCTACGCGCTCGAGGGCGTCCTGCCGGGCAAGTACAGCCTGATGGCGTACGCCGACGGCTTCAGTCCCGCCGGTGGGGAGGGTGGCGTCGAGGTCACCATTCCGGCCGCAGGCGGGACGGTCGAGCAGCAGCTCGTCCTCATCTCGGCCGGCGTGATCGAGGGCGTCGTGAAGGACCCCGAGGGTGTGCCGGTGGCCGGCGTCCAGATCCGCGTGCGCGCGGGTCCGGGTGGTGGCGGCGGCGGCTTTGGCGGCGGCATGCGCCGCCTGCGCAGCATGCTGCTGGGCGGAGCGAACCCCGCGGATCTCACCGATGACGAGGGGCGCTTCCGTCTCGAGGGCGTCGCTTCCGACGCGATGTGGATCGTCTACGGTGAGAGCGACGAGTACGTGAGCGGCGAGACCAAGCCGTTCAAGATCGCAGCCGGTGAGACCAAGCAGGTCGAGCTGCAGATGCTGCCCGGCGGCTCGATTCGCGGCGTCGTCTTCGACGACAGCGGGAAGCGCCTTGCCGGCGCCCGCGTCCAGGTGGGCCGCTTGCCGGACGACCTGGCCAAGAAGCGCAACCTCAGCGCCTTCGAGGCGCGCCGCGTGCTCGGCAGCAAGGTCTACACGACCGACGACGAGGGCGGGTTCTTCGCGCCGAACCTCAAGCCCGGCAAGACTCTGGTGCGGGCGTCGAAGGACGGCTACATCACGCACTACAAGCGCAACGTCACAGTCAAGCCCGGTGAGACGATCGAGAACTACCAGGTGCCGTTGGGCAGGGGTGAGGTCGTCGAGGGGATCGTGCGCGGTGCGGACGGGCGCGCCCTGGCCGAGGCCATGGTTGCCCTCACCGTGCAGACCAACCCGCGCCGCTGGGGTCAGCAGGAGGAGAGCGAAGACGACGGCGAGGTCTCCGAGGAGGTCGAGCCGATGATGTTCGCGCGGACCGATCGCGACGGTCGCTACAAGATCGAGAACGTGAAGCCTGCGTCCTACAGCGTCGTGGTCTGGTTCGCCCAGGGCCACAAGGGCTGGAGTCGCGAGTCGAGTGAGGCCGCCATCCACCGCGGCATCCGGATTCCGGGGGACGTGCCGGACTTCAAGCTCGAGAAGTCCGAGCCGCGCGCGCCCGGCGCCGGCATGGGCGGCGGTCGCTAGGCTTCACACCCTCCGCTCCATCCCCCGTACCCTGTTCCGCATGCGGGGGACGGCTACGACACGACTGCTGATCATCCTGGCCGTCGGCGCCATCCTGTGGCTCGCCTTGACGGGGCTGGGCATCCTCGATCTGGGTGCGCTGGGCGGCAGCGCTGATCCGGGGGCGGCACGCGATCCCCTCGCGCAGTTCGAGGAAGAGCTCTTCGCGGAGATGGCGCGCGGTCCCGGTCTGCGCGGTCGCTTGCCCGGCATGGACCATCGCGAGACCGGCGACGGCGTGATCCAGGGCGTGCTCCTCCTGCATGTCCCTGCCGCCGGCCCGCAGCCGCTGCCCGACGTCGAGGTGCACGTCATCGGCCGCGCCGAGGGCACCAACCAGCATCTGCCGCCCGTGCAGACCGAGACGGACGGCACCTTCACGTTCCCGGACGTCCCCGCAGGCGCCGGCTACGTGCTCATCGTCGATCATGCGCCCTACCGGCGGGTGGTCCTCAAGGGGCTCGGCGTCAACGCGCACCGGACGACGGACGTGGGGCGGCTCGTGCTCGGCGCCCCGACGTCACTGAGTGGTGAGGTCGTGGACGCGAAGGGACGCTCGATCGCAGGTGCGAAGGTCGAGATCCTGCGCGACACGAGCCGGGCCCGTTCCTTCGACATGCGGCGTGCGCTCTTCGAGCTGCAGGCGCGGACGGCGGCCCTGGCGAACGCCGATGTCGATGCGGAGGGGCGCTTCCTGCTCAAGGACCTGCCGCCTGGGCGCTACGTCCTGAAGGCGCGGGCTCCCGGCTATGCGACCACCTTCAAGTCTGACGTGCTCGTCACCCTCGACGAGCACAGCAGCGCGGTGCGCATCGTGCTCGATCCGGGCGCAGGCTTCTACGGGAAGGTGACGGACGAGAGCGGTCGCGGCCTCGCGGGCGCGCGCGTCATCGCCGTCGCGCTGCCGGGACGGCGTCTCGAGCGCTTCGACAAGATCGAAGTGGTGACGGACGCGACGGGGGCCTACCGGATCGACACGCTGATTCCGGGCATGACCTACGGGGTCGAGGCCTGGGCGGAGGGCCACGCGCCGACGGGCAGCTACGTGCGCGAGATCTCCGGCATCAAGCGTCGGGACTGGAAGCTTGCGCTGACGGGCCGCATCGAGGGGCGCGTCACGGACGAGGAGACCGGCGCCGGTGTGCCGGATTGCGAGGTGGTGGTGCTGGCCGGCATGCTGCACGCGGCATCGCCCGTATCCACGATGACGGACGCGGCCGGAAACTTCCTCCTACCGCACGTCAACCCCGGCCCGATCATCATGTTCTCGGCACGTGTCGAGGGCTACCAGCCGAGCAGCGACTTCAACTTCGCCGCCGTCAAGGGTCTGAAGGTCGTCGCCGGCGAGACCACCTGGGTCGACTGGCCGCTCAAGGGTGGCGGGGCCGTGGTGGGACGCATCACCTCGGACGGTGGGCGCGCCGTGCCCTATGCGGCCGTCGCGCTCGTGGACCGCAAGCGCAGGCGGCAGCAGCTGACCGGTGAGCTGACGGGCATGTGCGACGTCGACGGGCGCTACCTGATCGCAGGTGTGCAGCCCGGGGA
The DNA here is from genome assembly GCA_024639415.1 of Planctomycetota bacterium. GTDB lineage: Bacteria > Planctomycetota > PLA2 > PLA2 > JAEUHO01 > JAHEIK01. The sequence continues at coordinate 15,685 of JAHEIK010000015.1, read as the reverse complement.
GTACGACCTGCGCGTCACGGCCGCGGGCTACGCACCGCCGACGCAGCCCGAGACGACGCTCGTCAAGATGCCCGCCACGCTGGGCGAGATCACGAAGAGCGTCGTGCTCGCGCGCGGCGCCACGCTCGAAGGCACGGTCACGGCGCCCGACGGCATCGCCGTGCGCGGTGCCCGTATCTGGGTCGAGGCCGTCGACGGCAAGACCCATCAGGACACACTGCGCGACCTGATGGCGATCAGCGGCAGCAACGGCGGCTTCCGTCTGGCGGGCGTGCCGCCGACGGTCGAGGTGCTGGTCTTCGCCGAGCACGACGCGTACGTGAAGACCCGCGGCGTGCGTACGACCCTCTCGCCCGGCTCGTCCCGGCGGGTGAGTCTGGCCCTGCGCGAAGGCGTCAAGCTGCCCGGGCGGGTCGTGGATGCCCGCGGTGTCGCCGTGGCCGCTGCGCGTCTCCGCTGGGCCAGCGCCGACGGCTTGAGCGAGCGCGACATGCGCACCAGCTTCGAAGCCGACGAGCACCTCGGCTCCCGTGTCGTGCGGACAGATGACGACGGGCGCTTCCTCCTCACTGGATTGCCGCCTGGCAAGCTCCTGCTCAAGGTCGAGAAGGAGGGCTTCGCCTCGTGGTACCGGCGCGACCTCCAGATCGGCGAGGAGGGACTGCAGCCTGCGATGACCGTGGAGTTGGTGGGGACGTTGACCGTGCGTGGCCGTGTGACCGGCTTGGACAACGGTCGCCCGCTGGTACGCGCATTCGTCTACGCGCGGGAGCGGGGTCCCGAAGAAGGGCAGGAGCCGGACGCGGGCCGCGTGCAGGCCATCGTCTCCGCCGAGACCGATGCCGACGGGCGCTACCTGCTGGACAAGGTGCCGCCCGGCACGCACGACATCGTCGTGTGGTTCGCCGAGGGCTACATCGGCGCAGCCCAGGCGTGGCGCAACGCACAGGTGCGCAAGAAGGGCATCCCGGCAGGCGCGAAAGGTGTCGACTTCACCCTCGAGCCGGTGAAGCCGCCGTAGGGGCGGCCTTGATGGCCGCCCTAGGGCCAACTCCCAGGTCCGGACTTACCACGTAGGGGCGGACCGAAGTGTCCGCCTCGAACCGCGGTGATCCGTCCGCCATGCCGCGCACTGCTCGACTACGGGCTGCGCGGCCATGGGGCGCCTTGGCGCGGGCGCGCCAAGGCGCACCGAACCCGGCTAGCCGAATCCGCACACGTGCATCGTGGCATTGCGGCTCACCCCGATCCGTGGATGGGCACTTCGGCCCATCCCTACCGGGTACGTCCGGATTGGAGAGGCCCGCCCTCGGGCGGGCATGAAGCCCGCCCCTACGGTCGCCCCTGCGTCGTCGCGGCGGGGGCGCCTACTTCTCGACGGGGCGGCGCAGCGTCAGGGCGAGGACGACGTGGTCGTCCGGGCTCGAGCCCAGGCCCTCGAGCGACAGCAGCGCGCCGCCACCCTGCAGCGGCAGGTCGAAGCTCCGGCGCACGCGCGTCGTGCTCCACTCCGGACGCTCGAGTTCGACGGGCGTCGCCCGCGGCGAGGGTCGGATGCGTACGACCGGAATCGGCAGTCCGACCTCCGTGCGTGTCGCGACCACATCCACGCGCAGCGTCGTGGCGCTTGCACGCAGCGTGACGTCGAGTGCGATGCCGTGCTGGATGGTGCCCGTCACGATCGTCCAGGCGCCGCCCTTGGTGCGACGCACGTTCTTGCTGTACTGGATGGGCTTGCCTGCGAAGAGGTTCGTCGTGCCGCCCGAGGCGACACTCAAGCGGCCGCGCAGCGGCAGGCCCGTGCGGGCGTCCGGGACGCTGCGCAGTTCGCGCGTCCAGACGCGCGCGCGTCCAAGGTCCTCCGTGCGGAACACGTCGCGCGTACCACCCAGCAGTCCGTAGGGCAGGACCCTGTTCGACTGGGCGCGCTCACGCGCCGAGACGATAGCTGCCAGCGTCGTGTGCGGGAGGTGGAAGAGCGTCGGCTCCAGCTGCCAGGAAGCGGCAGCGCCCTGCTGCGCCCCGGCAGCGGGCACCGGTGCCGCGGCCGCGGGCCGTGGCGTGTCTGCGAGCTGGGGCGTGTCGTCGCGTTGAGGAACATCGGCCTCTTGGGGCGTGGCGGGCGCAGGCTTGGCTTCTTCGGTGCCGACAGGCGCCGCTGCGCCCTTGCCGCCTTCGTCACGCGCCTTGGCGGCGTCGGCCGCCTCCAAGCGGAACGAGACACGCAGGTCGTGCAGGCGATCGCGCAGCCGCCGGTGGCCCTCGTCCTGCGCGCTCACGACGTAGAGCGTCTTGAAGCGCTTGACCTCGACCGCGTCGGCCTCCTTCTGCAGCAGGCCGCGCAGCTCGACCGGGTTCATCCCGCGTTCGAAGAGATCGGCGAGCTCGTACACGCGCGGCGTGCCCGGACTGAGCTCCTCCGGGAGTACCGGTTCCGCGCTCGACGCCTCGTCGACCTTCTTGGCGTCAGCGGACGTCGCCTTGCGCGCGCCGCGGGGCGGGGGCGGCCGGGCATCGACCGGGCGATGCAGCTGGGCGTGGCGTAGCTCGATGGCGAGCCGCCGGATCGCCTTAGCTCCGAGTGCGGTGAGCAGGCGGACCGCACGCTCGCGCTCCTCTACGTCGCCGTGCACGGCATCGTGCAGCCAGACCTCCATGAGGCGCTCGTGGCGATCCGCCCAGGCGCGTGTCGCACGGTTCATCGCCGCGAGAAAGCCCGCGAGGTCTCCGCCTTGCGTGATGCGGGCGAGGAGGCGCTCGACGGCCGTGCGCCGGACCGCCTCCTCCGTCGAGAGCAGGGCGCGACCGATCTCGGCAGCGAGCAACGCGTCATCCTGCACGGCCGGCTTCTGCGCCGGCTTGGGTGCGGGCACGTCCCTCGCCAGCGCGGCGGGGGCCGCGTACACGAGGAGAGCTGCAAGCAGCATCAGGACGGTGGAGGTCAGGGTGGGGCGCATGGGTTGAACGCAGCCGTGGTGGCCGACGCAGGGGGATTATCGCCCAGCCGTGGCAGGCGGAATGCCAAGGGCGTGCAAAAGCCGCGCGGGCCCCTCAGGGGCCCAGCGAACTCACTTCGTGGCCTTCAACCAGGCCTTCTCGAACTCTGCCCAGTCGATGTTCTTGAAGGCCGCATCGACGGCCTTCTTCAGGGCTCCCGAACCCCCGCGGCCGCGGAAGAACACGCGCGCGATGTCGAGCGGCGGCTCCTCGCCTTCGCCCTCTCCGTCGCCATCGTCGGGCTTGCCATCGTCGCCCTTGCCGTCATCCGGCTTGGCGTCGTCGTCCTTCTTCTCGTCCTTCTTCTCGTCTTTCTCGTCGTCGTCCTGCTTGCCTTCGCCGCCGCGGACGAGCTTGCCGCCCTTGTTGACCTCGGCCTGCAGGACGTCGAAGTACGTGTCGAGGATGTGGCCCCACTGCTCCTTGTACTTCTTCTTCTTGGGGACGATCTCGCGCAGGAAGTAGATGAGACTCCAGCCCTGTGCGTAGCTGACGCTGGGATAGGAGTAGTACTGGCGCTGGGTGAAGCGGACGAGATGCTCGAGCGGGGTGTAGCCCTTGCCCTCCCACTGCTTGTGCACGTTGCCTTCTTCGTCTTCGACTTCCGAGAAGCCACGCGCGCCCTGCACGATCGCGTTCTTGACGACGCCGACGCGCCAGCGGAACGGCTTGATGATGAACTTCTTGCCCGAGAGCTTCGCGCCGGCGTAGTAGTCGCCGTGGCCCTCGTTGAACCACGAGTGGGGCGCGACGTTGCCGACGGAGTAGTAGATGTACTGGTGGAACGCCTCGTGATAGAGCACCGAGAGCGTGTCGTCGTCGGGCTTCTTGCTCGCGCTGGCGTCGTAGAAGACGAGCTCCTCGTCCCTCGATGACCAGTAGCCGGCCGACCCGCCGGGGCCGCCGTACGCGAAGTACTCCTTGCGGTCGGCGCAGACGCGCACGATGCAGACCGTGGTGATGGGCTGGGCCGGCGGGAACTGCTTCTCGTAGATCTGCTCGCGGATCATCTCGATGCGCTTGGCGATGACCTTCGCGAGGAGGTGGTTCTTATTGTTCTTCGTGTTGTAGAGGATGATGTAGTTCTTCTTCGGGCTGACGATGACGTCCCAGCCCTTCACCATTCCGGTCTCGATCTCGCGGCGCTTGAGGGCGGTGATGTTGATGCCGTCGAGCTGGTCCAGGCTCACGACATCCTTCGCCTTGCTGTCGTTCCACTTGAACGACGTCGCGATCTTCTTGAAGGCCTTCGCGTACGTCTTCTCGAGTCGTGTGCCGCACGTCATGATGATGCCGATCGACCAGCCGTCCCGGACGTACTCCACCACGGTGACGTGCATCTGCTCCTTGTCCCAGGGGTTCCGGACGGGCGCGACGAACTGCCAGAGCTTGCCGGGGACCTTCTCCTTGTCCTTCGACTTGACGGCCTTGAACTTCTTGCGCAGGGCGTCCACCGTCTTGCGCGCACTGTCATCGAGGCCGTAACCGCTGATCGACCGCAGCATGGCGGTCCAGACGTCCTTCGGCTGGCCGCCGCCCATCAACTCCCGCAACAGCGCACTCGGGTCCTTCGGTCCTTCTCCGCCGCCAGTCGTGACGGGCTTGTCCTTGCCGTCAAGCGAGATGCGCACGACCTCGATGTCAATCGGCCAGCTGCCGCGGTTGGCGCCCTTGCTCTTTGGATCACGGAACTTGCAGACGGCGGTCTTCTCGTCAGTCTTGAGGGGGACTGCCTTGTAATCCTTGAACATCTTCATCGAGAACTTGTGTTCGCGATCGCGGTAGGTCCAGTTCAGCGGCGGGGCGGCGGCCTCCGCGTTGCGCAGGCCCACGGCGCCGCCGATGACGGCAGGTAGCGCGAGCAGTGCGGCCAAGGCCAGATGGGGAATGAGACGGGCAGGCTTGCGAGACGTCATACGGTCCCCTCCAGCAGCTTCGGCGGCACGAGCGAGGCGGCGCCGGCTCCCAAACGTACCTGAGGGCGCAGGCGCACACCTTTCCTCATCGGTTGGACACGCATCCCAGCCTGAGGTTCCCACCGGCCCCAAGGCACGGCCGCTCTACGCCCGGCCCGCGCGCCTCAAGAACTCGGCCTCGTCGATCACCTCGATGCCCAGTTCCTCGGCCTTCTTCAGCTTGCTGCCGGCGCCGGGACCGGCCACGACGAGATCGCTGCGCTTGGAGACCGACGAGGCGGCGCGCCCCCCCTGCGCCTCGACGAGGCGCTTGGCCTCGTCGCGCGAGAGCTCCTCGAGTTTGCCTGTGAGAACAAGCGTCAGGCCCTCGAACGCGCCGCCTGCAGGCGCCGCGACGGCAGCCGGAGCCACACCCGCGGCCTGCATGCGCTCCAGCATGGCCCGGTTGCGCTCCTCGCCGAACCACTCGAGGACGGACTCGGCCAGTGCTTCACCGACCTCGTCGAGATCCAGGAGTTCCTCCTTGGTCGCGGCCTCGACGCCCTCCAGGGTGCCGAAAGCACGCGCGAGGATCTGTGCACCCCGCTCGCCCACTTCGCGGATGCCCAGGCCCACGAGGAAGCGGTCGAGCGGACGCGTGCGAGCCACCGTGAGCTGCGCCAGCAGGTTCTGCGCGCTCTTCGTTCCCCAGCGCTCCAGGCCGGCGAGCGCGTCTTCCTCGAGATAGAAGAGATCGGCGGCGTCTCGCACGAGGCCCTCGCGCAGGAGCTGCTCGACCTGCTTCTCGCCGAGCCCGCGGATGTCGAGCGCACCCCGGCCGGCGAAGTGCGCGAGGTGGCCCTTGATCTGGGCTGGGCAGGCGAAGTTGCCGCAGCGCAGCGCCACCTTGCCTTCGTCCCGGTGCAGCTCCGTGTCGCAGGCGGGGCAGGCGTCCGGGACCACGATCTCGCGCTCGTCGCCCGAGCGCTGCTCCTCCAGGGCGCGCAGCACCTTGGGGATGACGTCGCCCGCGCGCTCGATCTCGACCTCGTCGCCGATACGCAGCTGCAGGCGATCGAGCTCATCGAGGTTGTGCAGCGTGGCGTGCTGCACCGTGACTCCCGCTAGGAAGACGGGCTCGAGGATCGCGCGCGGCGTGACGACGCCGGTCCGTCCGACGCTCCAGTCGACGTCCTTCAGCCGCGTGAGGGCGCGCTGTGCAGGGAACTTCCAGGCGACGGCCCAGACGGGCGAGCGCGTGCGCATGCCCATCCGCTCCTGCAGCGCGAGGTCGTCGACCTTCACGACGACGCCGTCCATCTCGTACGGCACGCCGTCGCGCGCCTCGACCAGCTCCGCGTAGCGCGCAGCGACGGCCTCGGCGCCGTTCACCGTTCGCGCTTCGGGAATCGTCGGCAGGCCCATGGCGCGCAGCGCGTCCATGATCTCGCGCTGGCTTGCGTACGTCGCGCCGCGCACGCCGCCCAAGGCGTAGGCGAAGTAGCGGATCGGCCGGCTCGCCGGGATCTTCGCGTCGAGCATGCGGAGCGAGCCGCCCACGAAGTTGCGCGGATTGGCGAACGTCCGCTCCCCTGCCTCCTCGGCGGCGCGGTTGAACGCGAAGAAGTCTTCCTTGCGGCAGTAGCACTCGCCGCGGATCGCGATCCAGGTCGGGACGTCGTCACCCCGCAGCCGCTGCGGAACGGAGCGGATCGTGCGGGCGTTGGCCGTGACGTTCTCGCCGACCAGGCCGTCTCCGCGCGTGGCCGCCGTGACGAGCACGCCGTCCTCGTAGATCAGCTCCAGGCCGATGCCGTCGATCTTGGGCTCGACGCTGTAGCGCCGCTCGTCCTCCGAGCGCAGGTAGCGGTCGCCTGAGGCCACCCAGTCATGGAACTGCTCGTCGGTCGTGACGTTGTCGAGCGACACCATGGGGCTCGGGTGAGGGAACGGCTCGAAGCCCTCCGCGACGACACCGGGCACACGCTGCGTGGGGCTGGTGGCATCCAGCAGTTCCGGCCACGCGCTCTCCAGGCCTACCAGCTCGCGGTAGAGCTCGTCGTACTGGGTGTCGGAGAGCGTGGGGTCGTCGAGGACGTAGTAGCGGTGGTCCGCCTCACGGATGAGCTCGCGCAGCTCGAGGACGCGCGTACGGGCGGCTGTGGGGGCGAGTTCTCGGGACATGCGGGCATCGTACTGCGCGGCCCCCAGGGCGCCGCCAGGGACCCTGACGCCGACTTCGCCGCCAACGGCCGTTCGAGGCTGAGTGAGACACGCCCTGCCGACCGTCTTGCCGCCTCCGGCGACCGGATCTACCATCCAGACCCACTGTCGGATCTCTCGATGCCCTTCGCCCAGCACCTCCTCCTGACCATCTACTACGCGCTGCTGGCGATCGTGGCTGCTGTGATGCTCTATCGCGGCTATCTCATCGTGCGCTACTTCCGGCATCCCAAGGGCGATCCCACGCCCGACAAGCGCTTCCCGGAGGAGCCGGTCGTCACGATCCAGCTGCCGATCTTCAACGAGAAGTTCGTCGTCGAGCGGCTGCTCGACGCCGTCTGCGCGTTCGACTGGCCGCGCGACAAGCTCGAGATCCAGCTCCTCGACGACAGCACGGACGACACGGTCGCCGTGGCCGCCGCCAAGGTCGCCGCCCTGCGCGAAGAGGGCTTCGACGTGCAACACATCCACCGGACGGATCGCACGGGCTACAAGGCCGGCGCGCTCCGCGAGGGCATGGACGTCGCGCGCGGAGACCTGCTCGCGGTCTTCGATGCCGACTTCGTACCGAAGCCCGACTTCCTGCGCGAGACCGTGGACTTCTTCACGGCGCCCGACGTGGGCTTCGTCCAGACGCGCTGGTCCTACCTCAATCGCGGCTACGGCATGCTGACCCAGGCCATGGGCATGCTCATGGACGGCCACTTCACGATGGAGCAGGTCACGCGTTCGCGCGGCGGCTACATCTTCAACTTCAACGGCACCGGGGGCATCTGGCGCCGTCAGGCGATCCAGGCGGCCGGCGGCTGGGAAGACGACACGATCTGCGAGGACACGGACCTCAGCTACCGCACCGGACTTGCCGGCTACCGCGGCATCTACCTGCGGGACGTCGACAGCCCGTCGGAGCTGCCCGTACAGATCACCGCGCTGAAGAGCCAGCAGCACCGCTGGGCCAAGGGGCTCACCGAGTGCTTCCTGAAGGTCATGCCGAAGCTGTGGGCGAGCGACCTACCCCTGCGCAAGAAGCTCGAGGGGACCGCTCACCTCGGCGCCAACCTCGCGTTCCCCGCCAGCCTGTTCATGACGATCATCGGCCTGCCGGTGATGCTCGTGCGCCTGGGGATGGGGACGTCCGGGAGTCTGGCGGTGGCCGTGGACTCCCTGGTGTTCCTCCTCGTATTCACCACGCAGATCGGCTTCTACATCGTGGCCACGCGCGAGTTGCATGCCGACTGGATCAAGCGCATGCGCTACCTGCCCCTCTTCCCCCTGCTCGGCGTCGGCTTGGCCGTGAACAACGCGCGCGGCGTACTGGAAGCCCTGACGGGCCTGCGCACCGAGTTCGTGCGCACGCCCAAGCTCGGCGTGCTGGGCGGGGATCGTCAGTTGGTGAAGAAGCGCGAGCGCACGTACACCGGCGGTCGCGACTTCTGGCAGGCCATCGTCGAGATCGGGCTGGGCATCGGCTACATCTACATGGCCGTCGTGCAGGCGCCGTACATGTTGATGGCGTCGGTAGCGACTGCCGTCTTCAGCGTGGGCCTCTTCGCCATGGGCGGTGCGACGTTGCGCGCCCTATGGATCCGTCGCTCGGCGCTGCGTGAGAGGGCCAGCGCGGTCGCCATCCCAGCAGACGCGCCCGCCCTCGATGTGGCCACCGCTGACTCCGCACCGTCCCCGGCACGCGCGCTCGAGGGCTGATCAAGCCACGAGCAGCTTGACCCTATTGCTTGGGGAATGTGAACGCCGAGCCGACCGCGGTGGGCGGTTCTCGAGCCCAGGGAATGCGACTCTCCGCGCCGCGCAGGCGAATCGGAGGTTCCCCGGCTGCGGCTCGGCGGCGTGTGCGCGTTGTGGGGCGAGCCTCGCTCGCTGAGAATCCCCCGTGGCAAGGGTTCAGTCGCGGGTGGCAGACGGCCGAAAGAAGAGAGGTCGAACTCCCGGCGCGCGTAGTTCAGGCAATCGGAGCGGAAGGCATGGGTCGCATCCTGCTGGTCGAAGACGAGGAATCACTGCGTGACGTGTTGTCGCGGTACCTCGAAGCCCAGGGCCATACCTGCGAGTTCGCCGAGAACGGTGAGATCGGCGTCACGAAGGTGCGTGACGAACCAGACGGATTCGACGTCATCATCAGCGACATCGAGATGCCCAAGATGGACGGCCTGACGTTTCTGCGTCGCGTCCAGCCGTACGTCGAGTCCGCCACGCCGTTCATGATCCTCACCGCGTACGACGAGTGGCGCTACGCGATGGAGGCCATTCGCCTCGGGGCCTGCAACTTCCTGCAGAAGAACCCGTTCGACCTCGCGGAGATCCACAACGCGGTGGAGCGCGCGCTCGAGCTGCGCCAGGTCTATCGGCTGCGTCACGACTATCGTGCGCAGCTGGAGGCCGAGCTGCGCGCAAAGACGCGCGAACTGCAGCATACGTACGATGGCACCGTGATCGGCTTCGCCGCCATGATCGAGGGCAAGGACGCCTCGACGATGCGCCACCTCTTCCGCGTGCGAGATCTGTGCCGGATGCTGGGGCGTGAACTCGGGGTGCCGGACAAGCACATGCGCGACCTCGAGCTCGGCGCGATGCTGCACGACGTGGGCAAGTTCGCCATCCCTGATGACATCCTCACCAAGCCCGGCTCCCTCACGGAGGACGAGTGGGTGGTGATGCGTCGGCATCCCGAGGAAGGCGCAGACTTCGTCCAGCGCATCCCGTTCCTCGCCGGTGCCACGGATGTCATCCTGTGCCACCACGAGCGCTTTGACGGCGCGGGGTACCCGCAGGGACTCACCGCTGACGACATTCCGCTGTCGGCCCGCATCTTCTCCGTCGTCGACGCCTTCGACGCCATGGTCTCCGAGCGCTGCTACAAGGCCGCGCAGCCGGCGTCCGTCGCCATCGCGGAGCTGAAGCGCTGCGCAGGAACGCAGTTCGATCCCGGCGTCGTCGACGCCTTCGAGCGCCTCCTGCCCAAGATCGAAGAGCTGATGAAGGACTTCGACGTGCGCTACCGCAACGAACTCGAAGCCATGGGGCTCGGCCGGATCGAGGACCGTGGCACCCGCCGTGAGCAGATCCAGAAGTCGGCCTGATCGTCGTCTGTTAGGGCAGCTTCCAGTCGTTCCCATGAAGCGCCGTGCGGGCCGCCACCCTGGATTGTCGATAGGTAGGGCATGACGGGGTCGACGGACACGGCTGCAGGGCTCGAAGCACTCATCGCCGGCAAGCGCCGCGTGCCCCGCACGCAGGTGCAGTTGCCCGTGCGCGTGAAGGGGGTCCACGGCGAGTTCGAGGGCGAGGTCCACGACATCTCCATGGACGGAGCCCTGGTGCGCCTGCCGATCAGCGGCCTCACCGGCTCCCCCGATACACCGCTGGGGCCGGCCGAGCAGTTTGCACTCCTCGAGCGGCACTTCCGCGACAGCTTCGATCTGCGCTTCCTTTCCTGTGAGGTCATCGTCGAGGCCCAGGTCGTACGCCTGCTCGTGGGAACGCCGGAGGAGATCAGCGACGAGCCCCAGCTGGCGCTGGGATGTCGCTTCGTCAGTCCGTTGACCGTGCGGCAGCAGGAGGACCTCGGCCTGTTCGGCACGGGGCCCGGCCTCGAGGCCTGGGGCGAGGCCACTGCGCGCCACGCCATGCGACATGCGTCCGACCCCGCTCGTCCTGTCATGGCCTTCCTCTTCGATGGACACGAAGGCACCGTCGGGCCACGCTTCGTCGGCCTGGTGCGTGCCATCGGGCGCACGGCTTTGACCGTGCGCATCCACGGTGTGAGCCGCGAGGAGGTGCGCGACCTCATGAGCGGCGGGCAGGTTCCGACGCGCGTCCTGCGCGGCGCGCGGGAGCTCTTCGATGCCGATCTGGAGTTCGTGACGGCGCGCTACTGCGATAGGCCTTCGCCCGGCGTCGAGGTCTTGCTCGCGGCGAAGAGCGCCTTGCCGCGGAGCGTGCGCCGCAACTTCCGCAAGGCGTAGGGGCGGGCTATATGCCCGCCCGAGGGCGCACTGCCACCATCGGACTTACCCCGTAGGGGCGGGCTGGATGCCCGCCTCGATTCGAGGTGATCCACGCAGCGTGTCGCGCACCGTTCGACTACGGGCTGCGTGAGGTGGGGGCGCCTTGTGGCGAGCGCTGCTACATGCCCGCCCTAGGGCTCACTCCCGAATCCGGACTTACCTTGTAGGGGCGGGCTATATGCCCGCCCGAGGACGTCCTGCTGGATCCGGACTTACCCGGTAGGGGCGGCCCTTGTGGCCGCCCTCTCCCGAACGCGCCAAGGCGCCCCGAACCCGGTTGCCCACGGCCGCACGTCCGTGCCCGTGCACCGTGGTTCACCCCGGTCCGTGGGTGGGCACTTCGGCCCACCCCTACCTGGTAAGTCCGGACTCGGGAGGCCCGCCCTCGGGCGGGCATGCAGCCCGCCCCTACAAGCTGCCCCCTACGGGGACGTCATTTTTTCTCGTCGCCTTCGCCTTCCACCTCTTCGGGCGGCTTGCCCATGAGGGGGGAGAAGCGGTAGTAGGTCTCGAGACTCAGGATCGACATCGCCGTCGAGAAGAGACGTCCGCCATTGAGGACCGCAGTGTCGGGATCCCACGAGCCGCGCAGCTCCGGCGGAGACGTCCTCTGCTTCTCCGTGTACATGCGCTTCATCTTCTGGTTCCACGCGCGCCAGTAGCGCCCGCCCATCTGATGCATCGCGAGCGTGCCGTAGTACCAGTAGTAGTGGTACCAGGCGATGGCCATGCCCTTCTCGAGCCCCTGCATCCAGCGTGGCAGGTAGTCCATCAGGTAGTTGCCGGAGCCGATCATGAACGGGTGGCTGCGCTTCCATCCCATGAAGAAGCGGCAGACCATGCCGACCGCAGTCATCGATGTCATCTGCAGCGCCGACTTCTCCGAGCCGCTCAGCGCCAGGTAGCCCGTGAACGCCTTGTAGTAGCGGCGCTGGCCGACCTCGTAGTCGTAGTCCGTGGAGAGGTCCTTCGGCACCTCTTCTTCGCCCGTGATATCGAACTGGCAGCGCTCGAGCCAGTCGTCGATGCCGTCCCAGCTGCGCTGCGCAACGTCGAGGCCGATGAGGTCGGCCATCTTCGTCGTCATCAGCACCCAGGAGGTGCACGAGGTGTCGCTCTGGTAGTAGCGCGGCCCGTAGCGCCAGCCCGCGCCTGAGGTCTGGACGCGAACGAGGTAGTCGATGCCCCACTGCGCAGGCTCGGCCAGGACCTCGTCGCCCGAGAGACCGTACGACTCCGTGATGCCCCAGATGCCCATGCCGATGAGGTAGGCGAAGATCCAGCTCGAGTCGCCGCCACCCGTCACGGGGAAGCCGCCGTCGTAGAACTGCGTCGCCGCAAGGAACTCACTCGCCCGCCGGATGGTCTCGCGGTACTTGCCCTTGGCGCCGTTGTAGCCCGCGCCCACGAAGGCGAGCAGCGACAGGCCGGTGTACGCCGGCTCGCAGTTGATGACGCCGCCGAAGCCCTTCTCGTTGCCGTCCCAGCTGCCGAGCGGATGCTGCTGCAGCTCGAGCCAGCGCAAGCCTGCCTCCACGGCCCGCTCCGTGGCGCTCGTCAAGCCGTAGAGCTTCTTCTCGATCGCATCCCGGCGGTTCTTCTGGCGGTCGAACTCCTTCACGCGCGGGTGGTAGGGGTTCTCGGCCTTGGTCTTCCAGAGCTTCCAGCGCTCGGGCTTGCGGCCAAAGCGATGGCCGGTCAGACGCTCGAGGGCGAACTCGACCTCGCGCAGGAAGGCCTCGGTGTAGTCGCGGCTGCCGACGTGACCAACGAGCCAGTTGTAGGACTCGTCGTTGCGGATGTAGCCCAGCGCGCGGACGCTGCGCAGCTCCCAGTCCTTGGCCCGCTTGCGTGACTTGACGCCCTCGGTGAGCTCCTTGACAGCCTTCACCGGCGCGACGCCCTCCAGCGCGCGGGCGGCGAACATGCGGCGGGTGCGGTCATCGTCGTTGCGGACGACCTTGATGAGCTCCTTGTAGGCTCCCTCGGCCTTGAAGAGGCCGCAGAGCTCCATCGCCGTGAGCGCCGCGTCGTACTCGGAGCTGGCCACCGTGGCGGGCATCGCGTCCTTGACCTTCTTTTCGGCGCGCTTGCCGAAGCGCAAGAGTCCCTGCCGAGCGGCGTCGCGGACCTCCCAGTCCCTCTCGTGCTGCACGAGGTGGATGAGGCGGTCGATGACCTTGTCCGGCACGGCGAGCTGCGGGTCGGGCAGGCCGGCCTTCTTCTTCACCTTCTTCTCGCCGTCATGCGGCGTGATCTCGCCCTTGCGGATCTTCTCTTCGGTTTCCTTCTTCTTGCGGTGCCACACGCGCCAGGGCATGCGTCCGAGAGCAAGCGTCGCCGCGTCGCGTAGGTCCTTGTTGCTGTGCTTGGTGAGCGAGAGCAACTCCTCGACGTCCCCGAGCGTGGACAGCTCGGTGATGGCCTTGAGGTTGGTCTGCAGCGTGGCCTTCTTCGGGCTCTTCGTCGCGACGTGCACAAACGATGCGATGCCACCCGTGTAGCCAAGCTGCTTGAGGGCCCACACCGCGTACAGGCCGGCGTAGTCGTCGCGGCTGCGCTTGATGAGCGCATGCAGTTGGTCGGAGAACTGCTTGAGCTTGCGACGCCCGGCGGCGGAGCAGGCAGCGCACTGGATCTCGCCCGAGCGGCCCTTGAACGCCTTGCCTATGGCTTCGCGGGTCTTCGCGAACTTCTCCTTCTTCGTCTCGACCAGCGCGCCGCACATGAACAGCGCCTCGGCCTGGACCTCCGGGTTGCGGCGGCCGGACGCGAGGAAGGCCAGATGCTGATCGACGAACGGGTGGCCCCAGGCGCCGAGGACGCGCGCCATGTTCATCTGCGCAGCGCTTTCCTTCACCGCCATCAGACGCTTGAAGCGCTTCTTGAACTTCTTGTCCTTGAACAGCTTCTTCTCGAGCTCCGTGCTATCCATGGCGGCGAGCGCTTCGCCGCAGGCGATGCCGAGGTGCGGGTAGCCGGTGGCTACCGCCGTTTCGATCAGCGGCAGCGCGCCGCTCACGTCCCGGCGGCGCCCGATCTCGAGGACCGTCTCGTAGACCTCATTCACGTCATTGGCGCTGAGGCGCTTCATCCAGTCCGTCGGCTTGGCGGCAAGATCGCCGCCCGGCAGCAACAGGGCACCCGCGACCAATAGGGCGGCGGCGGCGAGAAGGCTGAAATTGCGCAAACCACGTCTCCGGTCGAAGGCGGCATTCTACGGGGGCTGGGCTCCTCCGGGAGGGGGTCGATGGACCGGGGATCCGGCTGTGCGGATTTCGGCCCGACCCAGGGCTCACGGCCCGATCCGCCAAAGCCGGTGGCGGTCGGCCCGAATCGACGTTTGGATAGGGGCAATCACCCTGATGCCGGGCCGGCTGCGGGCCTCCCGGCGGGAGTCTTCCGATGCCCATCCGTGCCCTGCGACCTGCCTTTCTCCTCCTCGCCGCCATCCTCCTCGCGACGCTCTGGACCGCGCCCGCCGCGCTCGGCGACACGCTCGAACTGACAGACGGCCGCACCGTCGAAGGGATGCTGATCCCCGACAAGCACCCGCAACTGGGGCAGGGCTTCTACGTCGTGAGCCGCTTCGGGCCGACGTTCATCGCCGCCGCCAAGATCAAGGCGCACCACAAGGCCAAGCCCGTTGACGAACAGATCCGCGAGTACGTCGCCCAACTCAAGCCGCGGGACACCAAGAACCGCATTCGCTTCGCGGGGTGGATGCAGGACCTCGGCCGGACGGAGGAGGCCCGTGAGCTCCTCAGCCAGATTCTCGAGTGGGAGCCGGAGAACGCCCGTGCGCACGAACTGCTCGGCCATGTCCGCTACAAGGGCAAGTGGATGACCTTCGACGCCAAGCAGCGTGCCGAGGGGCTCGAGCAGCACGGCGGCACGTGGTACACGCCCGCGGAGTGGAAGAACCTCGAGAGTGCCGAGAAGGACAAGGCGGCCGAGGCCGAGAAGGCTGCCGCCGAGAAGCGCCTGCGCGAGGAGGTCAACGAGGCCGTCCGCCTCGCGCTGAGCCCGGATCCGGCCGTCCGCGCGCGCGGCAAGGCGCGTCTCATCTCCCTCGAGAAGGAGCTGAACTCCAAGGCGCTGCGCAAGCTGATCGCCGGCCTCGACGAGTACATCAAGACCGTCGACGAGCTGCGGGCCCAGGCCGCGGCGGCCGCGACCCGGCTCAAGACCGAGGGCGCCATGGTGATGGGGGAGATCCGCGCCACCATGAGCAAGCTCAAGCGTCCGATTCCCATCTTCAAGACGAATCTGGCGGCGGGGCCGGTGGGAGCGAACGCGCCCGTGAGCATCATGCTGCCCGAGCTCGAGGTCGTGAAGGTCCGGACGATGATGTCGATGCCGGCGGTGGTCAAGTGACCCCACGGCCACCTGGCGCGTCTGCCCCGTGAACGTGAACGCGCCCGTTACCGTCCCCGGTCCGGGTTTCCCCTCTGGCAAGCGCACGGTCACGCGCCCCGCCGCAGGAACGCTGGATTGGGTCGATGGCCGGCGCACGGTTACCCGCCCCGCCGCAGGAACGCTGGATTG
>JAHEIK010000257.1:559-6018 GCA_024639415.1 Planctomycetota bacterium | reverse complement strand
GGATCTCGAGATCACGCAGGGCTCGTAGCCGGTCGGCCTCGTCCAGGCGAACGCGAGCCTCCATGCGGCTCCTGCTCCTCTCACTTCCTACGTTCACTCTACCCTATCGGGGCGCGCGCCGCAGCGGTGGTTCAGGATCGGTTCACGCCGTCCGCTCAGCGGCCGGTGATCGCCGCGGCCACCGGAACCGTCGCACGCTTGAGGAACAGGATCGCAAACGCCGTATCCACCGCTGGGTGGTACGTCCCGGCCCACTGCCCATCGCGGCGCTGCTCCTCGACGAGGCGCTTTGCGCCCGGTGCGTACCAGGCCTTGCCGCCCATGCTGGAGCGCCCGCCCAGGACCCCGGCGCGCTCGATGCCGTACAGCGTGTACAGCGAGTCCTTGTCGAGTTTCATCAAGGCGCCGAGGGCCGCGTAGCCCTTCTCGATCGCGCTTTGCAGCGTGCGCCCCTCCTCGTCGTCGAGCGTCAGGCGCTCCAAGCAGATCAGGAGACAGCACACACCCGACGCCGTCATGCTCGCGGAAGAGTGCGCGGGGTTGCGGATCGGATAGGTCCAGCCGCCATCCTTGCCGACGGCCGCGTAGAAGTGATCGCGCACGCCGGTCCAGACGCGCTTGGGGATCTTCACCCCGGCCCGAGCAGCGGCACGGAGACCCAGCACGGCGTACTGCGTGTTGGAGTTGTCGCCGTTCCCGCTGGGATAGCCCCAGAGCCCGGCCTTGTTCTGCGAGGCCATGAGGGCGCGGGCGCACTCCGTGATCCGGCGCTTGTGCCGCTTGCCGCCGACGGCTTCGAGCGCCATGGCCACGAGGCCGATGTCGTAGGTCTTGTCGGGGACGGGCGCCTTGAGCAGGTAGCTCACACCCGCCTTGACCGCCTTGTCTCTGCGCTTGAAGCCGGCGGCGTGGAGCGCGAGGACCACGAGTGCCGTGGTGCCCTGGCCGTGGCTGGCGTACAGCCACGGCGGCTTGTCCTGCCGCAGCGCCTTGAGTGCCGCAGCACCACGCTCGATCGCGAGATCGACCAGCACCTGCGGCACGGCGCCGCCGGCCGCGGGCTTCACCTTCGTGAAGTCGAAGTCGCGGCCGTGCGTCGCCCACCAGCGCCGCCACAGGTCCGCACGATCGCCGTACTGCTGTCCGGTGATGCGCTCGAGCGTCACGGCCGTCTCGGCGGCCACGAGGCGGTCCTTCGTCGACTCCAGCAGGTTCGCGAGCGCGGGCACGGCCTCGGGGAACGGTGCGCCGCGCAGGGCGCGCGCACCGGCCGCCTGGACCTCGGGGCTGCGCGCAACGAGGGAGGCGAGGATGGCCGCGCGCGCCGGCACCGTGGACGCGCCGATGGCTCCGAGGGCCTCGATCAGCGCAGCGTGCAGCTCGGTGTCCTGCTTCGGGATCGCAGCCACAAGCGCCGGCTCCGCCTCCTTCACCTGGGCGCGCCGACAGAGCACGGCTGCGCGCAGCACGAGACGGCGCTTCCCGCCGGCGAGCACGTCGAGCAGGACGCCGCGTACCTTCGGCTCCGCTGCGACGAACATGCCGGACACCTGGTCGCGGTCGTACTTGCGGGTGTCGTCGTAGATGCGCACGAGGATGCGGGCCGCGGCGGGCGTCTTGGCCTGCACCAGGATCGACGTGAGCGAGGTAGCGCCCTTGGGGAAGTCCGCCAGGAAGCGCTCGACTTCGGGAACGAAGCGCGGGTCCGCCCGGCGCGCGAAGTAGCGCAGCAGGTTGGAGCGCATGTTCTGGTCCGTACCGGCCAGGATCGACTTGATCAGGTCCTCGGGCAGGGCCTCCTTGCGGTTGTAGGCGATGGCGTGGAACGCCGTCGAGCGCAGGCTGCTGTCCCGCGAGCGGACGTGCCGCAGCAGACGCTCGAAGACGAGCCGCTGCGGCATCTTCGCCACCTGATGGATCGTGTTGAGGCGGATCGACTGGTCCTCGTCGTCGTCGATGACCTGCAAGAGGAAGCGCGCCGCCTCGTCCGTCGCGAGCGCAGCGATGGCCTTCACTGTGTCCATGCGCGCAGCGTAGGGACGACCCTTCTCGCGCTTGAAGCGTGCCTTCAGGTCGCCGAGGTCCTCGGCGCAGGCCGTGCCCGCGGCAGCGAAGCCGAGAACGAGAGCGCAGAGGATCCTCCGCATCGGCCGCTCCTCCGTCGCGCACACCAGCGTGGCCGCCATGCTACCCGGCCTGCCCCGGCGTGCGCACTCAGCGCCTGCGGCCCGGCCGCCGCTGGGCGCGTGCCGTGCGCGGGTCCTCGGGCCAAGCGTGCTTGGGGTAGCGCCGGCGTAGCTCGGCGCGGACGCCTGCGTAGGTGTTGGACCAGAAGGACGGCATGTCGTCGGTGATCTGCTGCGGCCGGCCGTTGGGCGCAAGGAGATGCATGAGCACCTTCACGCGACCGCCCGCCACGCGGGGGGTTTCGTGCAGGCCGAAGACCTCCTGGATGCGGACGGCGAGGACCGGAGGCCGTCCAGCCTCGTAGCGCAGGCGGATGTTGCTGCCGCTGGGCACCTGGAGGCGCTCGGGCGCCTCGCGCTCGAGCACCTGCTGCTGCTCCCAGCTGAGCGCCCCGCGGAGGTGGTCGAGCAGCGGCCGGCGCCGCAGGTCGGCGAACGAACGACAGCCGCGCACCAGCTCGAGCAGCAACCCCACCAGCCGCTCCTCCCCCAGGTCGGGCAGGTCGAGCTCCGGGCGCCAAGCACGCAGGCAGGCCACGCGTGTGCGCAGGGAGGCGACGGCGTCGTCCTCCAGCGCAAGGGCTGCGGTGAGATCCTCGCTCGCCGCCGCGGCCAGCACGCGCTCCACTGCCGGTCCGCGCCGCACCTGCAGCGCCACGTCCTCGAGCACGAGGTCCTCCCAGAGCGTCAGCCGGCGACCGGTCACGGCCTTGCGGGCTGCGTCGAAGGACACGCGCTCCTCGCTGCGCAGCGCACGCTGGCTGAGCCACGCGCGCTCGATGCCCGACGCACTCCGCACGAGCGCTTCGGCGCGCTCGCCGCGGCGGCCGGCATCTACGTCCACACAGACGAAGAGCTCCGGTTCGTGGACCGCAGACTCGGCGGCGAGCCGCACGCCCCGCCCCCCCACCATCACGGCCCGGGTCTCACCTGACGAGCGGCGGCGCGCGACGCGGTCCGGGTAGGCGGCGAGCACGGCCCGCAAGATGGCGTCGTCCGCGTCCTCACCGCGCGGGCAGGAACCGAGAGCGCGCACGAGCTGATCCCGTGCCCGCAGGATCTGCCGCGCCGGTCCTCGGCGCAGTGTGCGCGCACCGCGGTCGAGGCGGCCGGTCGCGTCGAAACCCTCCAGCGCCTCCACGGCGTCGAGCACGTCCGATACGGAATCGTGGTCCACAGCCGCGCCGGGAGCGAGCCGCGCGAAGGGAGAGCGCTCGGCGAGCAGCGCGGCTGCGAGTGCCAGCCGCTTCCCGTGTCCCAGCGTGTGTGCCTCGCTGAGCAGGCGGGCGAGCCGCGGGTGGGCCGGCAGGCGCACCATGGCCCGCCCCGTCTCGGTGAGGCGCCCGTCCTCCAGCGCGCCGAGACGCGAGAGCAGGGCATCGGCCGCCTGCAGGGCACCGGACGCGGGGGCCTCGAACCAGGGGAAGTGCAGCAGGTCGCGCTCGCCCCAGGCGTAGAGCTGCAGGGCCGCATCGGAGAGATCGGCCCGGAGGATCTCCGGCGGACGTCGCGGCGCGAGGCGCGCATCCTCGCTGCGGCTCCAGAGGCGCACGCAGAGCCCCGGAGCCGTGCGCCCCGCGCGGCCTGCGCGCTGGTCGGCGGACTCGCGCGAGGACCGCACGAGCTCCAGCCGCGGCAGCCCCACGGCTGGATCCACATGCGGCAGGCGCTCGAGGCCCGCGTCGACCACCGCTCGCACCCCGGGCAGCGTCAGCGACGTCTCCGCGACGTTCGTCGAGAGGACGATCTTGCGCCGTCCGCCGGTGGCGAGCGCCGCGTCCTGGCGCTCGGGCGGCAGCTCGCCGTGCAGCTCGAGCACGTCTGAGTCCAAGACTCCGTGGAGGTCCTCCAGCGCCCGCGCACAGCGCCGGATCTCACCGATCCCGGGCAGGAACACCAGGATGTCGCCCACGCTGCGCTTGCTCACGTCGAGCACGGCCGAGCGCACGGAGCGCTCGATGCGCACGCCCGCGTCCGCCGGCGCGTGCTCGATCTCGACGGGGAAGAGGCGGCCCGCGCTCGCCACCACGGGGACGTCGCCGAGGAAGGCCGCAATGGGCTGCGGATCGAACGTCGCCGACATGACGACGATCTGCAGATCCGTGCGAACGGAGGTGCGGATGCGCTGCGCCAACGCCAAGGCGAGGTCGGACGCGAGGCTGCGCTCGTGGAACTCGTCGAACACGATCGCACGGACCCGCGCGAGCAGCGGGTCGTCCTGCAGCATGCGCAGCAGGATGCCCTCGGTGACGACCCGCAGGCGCGTACGGGCCGAGACGCGCCGGTCGAAGCGGACCTCGTAGCCGACCTCCTCGCCGAGACGCACACCCTGCTCCTGTGCGATCCGTCGCGCGGCCGCCCGCGCCGCAACGCGCCGCGGCTCGAGCACGAGCACCTCACCAGGCAGTCCTTCATCAAGCAGGGCGGGCGGCACACGCGTGGTCTTGCCGGCGCCGGTGGGCGCCTGGAGCACGACCCCGCCGGCCGTCCCAAGAGCACGCAGCAGGTCCGGCAGGACGGCGTCGACGGGCAGCGGCTCGCGGGGCGCCGCGGAGGCGTCGGAAGAAGGCGGGCGTCGGCTCACGCCCGCAGCCTACCTACTCCTGCTCGGTCGCCACGAGCGGTGCGAGGTAGCCCAGCGCCGACAGCGCCTGGATGTCCGCCTCGCCGAGATGCTGTGAGTCCTCACCCAGGTAGAGGACCAACACGGCGAAGGGCGCGTCCCCGTCGTGCAGCGGGAAGGCGAAGATGTCGAAGACGCCTAGGCGGGAGGAGAGGAACTCGTCCACATCGCTGCCGTCGTCCAGGTCCAGCGCGCTGCGCATGCGCTTCTCGGCGACCGTGTGCTTCACCAGCCGCGCTTCGATGGTCTCCAGGCGGGCCCGATCGAGCCGGGAGAGCTGCGCCACGACGGGAGCCGGATCGGCGGCGGCCGAGGCCCAGCCCGTGGCGTCCGTGTGCAGGGCACACGACAGGGCGCCGTAGTGGTTGGCGAGACTCGTCGCGAGACGGGTCTGGAAGGCCGCGGGCCCGAGCTTGGGCGCTCGAGCCGCGAGCTGGAACAGGACGGGGAAGACGGAGGATCGGCGCATGGTTGGTGGAAGCAGCCTAGAGCGGCGACCCCGGATCGCGCAGGGATATGAATCTGCGGCCAACCAGGCCCCAATAGCCGCCCCTTTCGGCTCCCCGGCCCGCCTCGCCGGCACAAGTGCGTGGACCTCCGCACCTCACAGCTTCCGAATCCCCGCTACCGCACCCGCGCCCACGGGGTTT
>JAHEIK010000257.1:0-549 GCA_024639415.1 Planctomycetota bacterium | reverse complement strand
CCCGATCCCGGGTGGTCGTCCGCCGGGGCTACATCCATGGCCGCGCCTATTCGTTCGCTTCGCACCCTGTGCGTGCTCGCTGCTCTTGCAGCCTTCGCAGGTGGTGCCCTCGCCGAGGACACCGCCGCGCCCACAGGAGCCCTCGTCGCCCCCTACGAAGGGGCCATCGGCTTCGAGCCGGCAGGCGCCATCGACGTCGCCGTCCTGGCTGAACTCCGGCGCCGCGGCATCGAGCCTGCGCACCTCTGCTCGGACGAGGTCTTCATCCGCCGCCTGCACATCGACGTGATCGGCACGCTGCCCGATCCGGTGCGCGTCGCAGAGTTCCTGGGCGACGAGAGCAAGGACAAGCGGGCGCGCCTCGTGGACGAGGTGCTCGAGCGTGAGGAGTACGCCGACCTCTGGACGCTCAAGTGGTGTGACCTGCTGCGCGTGAAAGCGGAGTTCCCGATCAACCTCTGGCCGAACGGCGTCCAGGCCTACCGGCGCTGGATCTTCGACGCGATCAAGGAGAACCGGCCCTACGACGAGTTCGTCCGCGCCCTGCTG
>JAHEIK010000256.1 GCA_024639415.1 Planctomycetota bacterium | reverse complement strand
CCGGATCGACGAGGCCGTTGGCCGCCGCGATGCCGATCACGTCGTGAACGCCGAACCACTGGGCCAGCGCTTCGACGTCGGTGCTGCTGGGCGGGAAGAAGCCGATCGACAGGCTGCCCTGGGCCGACGCGACGGCGGCGGTGAGGACGTCCTTCACCGCCTGGGCGTCCTCACTGAGGTTGGCATCCTTCGCGCCGTGGCCGGCGGCATGCCCCTCCATGCCCCCGCCCTCCTTGAGGACGAACGCGGCGAGGACACTGGCCTTCTCGAGGACGTCGCAGACGCTCGCTTCCTTGGCACCCTTGAAGTGCTCGCGCAGCGTCTTCGAGCTGTTGACGGGCAACGTCACCCGGGCGAAGTGGAACTGCCGCGTCAGGCCCTCGAACAGGCTGACGGCGGCGTCGAGGCTGACGATGCCGTCCTCGACACCCGAGCGCTCCTTGGCGTCCACCTTGTGGTAGCGCTGAGCCAGGCTGCGCAGCTTGCGACGCGTCTTCGCGTCGGGCATGACCTCGTTGTAGCTGTAGTAGTCGCGCTTCTTCTTGCGCGCCTCGGTCAGGTCCAGCGCGTCCAGGACCTCGTAGTCTTGGATGACGAACGCCGAGTGCGTGCGCGCCAGGTCGCTGCGGAAGACGATGTCGAGCCACCACTCCATGGCCGTCAGCTTGTTGCCGTCCGCGTCCTTGCAGGAGCGCTTGCCGTTGGTGCCCAGCAGCGCGAAGTTCGCCCAGGTGTGCAGGGGCTTCACGCGCCCCTGGGACTGCACGGGGATCTTCGCTGCGAGTTCCAGGAACTCCTCGGACCAGCGCCCGGACCAGGCACTCGTGGCGGGCGCGCTCTCGTCACGCGCCTCTGCGTCGCGCGGCAATGTGCCGAGCGTCCATCCGGCGGCCAGGAGCAGGAAGACCAGGGCGTAGGCCGCCGCGGTCCGGGTCGAGCCTGCGCGGTTCTTCGCGCGGAACAGTTGGGGGAGCTTCATGCCGATCCTCCCTGGGCCGCGGCCGTCCGGCGACGACTCTCAGCCTTCAGATGCAGATACAAACGTCGCAGGAAATGCCACAACAGCCCGATGGCGATGACGATACAGGCCCACATCGGAATGCGGTCCGAAGGATTCTCGACGACGGAGAACGTCGACCAGAAGCGCTTGGCGCGCGGCTGGTCCTGCGGACCCCAGCCCGTCTGGTAGAGCGTGACGCCCTGGTGGCGCATCGGCTCGTTCATCGTGATGTGGATGTCGCGGAGCTGACCGTCCTGGATCTTGGTGACGTAGCTCGAGTACTCCTTGGCCATCGCAATGCCGGCGTGCCGCTTGTGCACGAAGCGGTTCAGGCGGACGGCGAAGGGCAGGTCCCACGTCTGGCTGCGCAGGTCGACCTGGTAGGACTTGCCGCCCATGCTCACGGGCCACGGGATGCGGTTGCCGTTGCGCTGCATCGAGCCGCCCCACAGGATGGCGGACTTCGCCTTCCCGCCGTCCGTGGGCTTCAGGCTCGCGATGATCCCGGGAAGATTGCGCATGTTGTTCGTCGTGACCGGATCGCGCGCGAGGAGCACGAAGCCGTCCAGGCCGACACCGGCGCGTGCTTCGGAAGCCCTGGCCGGACGCGGCTCGGCGTTGAGGGCGTAGCCGGAGAGGACCACGTCGAAGGGCAGGTCCTGGTGCGTGTAGCGCGTGGAGTCGCCCTCGCCCAGGTCCTCGAAGTGGTCCTGCGGAATGATGTACTCGCGCGCGCCACCGGAGGCCTTGAGCTCCGTCACGACGACTTCCCACTCCGAGGTGCTCTTGTAGGCCGAGCCGGACTCACCGTCGTCGTAGCGCATGTTGCGGTTGGCGTCGTCGAAGCGCTCGCCGGGATCCCACTGCCCGTTGCCGTTCAGGTCGGCGAACTCCTCGGGCTCCCACAGCGTCATCTGCCCCTTCGTCGAGAGCTGGAACTCCACGAAGCTGCCCGCCAGGAGGAAGACGATGCCGACGTGTGAGATCAGGATCCCCACCGTCGACTTGCCCTTCCGAATGCGGATGATGCCGCCGACGACGATGTTGACGAAGAAGATGGAGAGCAGCAGATAGCCGCCGAGCAGCGGAACCGGGATCGGACCGACCTTGTAGTCGGTGATCAGGAACGACTCGAAGTACGTCTGCTGGACGTCGTAGAGGCTCATGTCTACCTGCGCGAGCGTGCCCACGAACGTGAGCAGCCCGAGCAGGACCAATAGGATGAAGGCCAGCTCGAACGAGCCTAGGAACACGACGGCCTTCTTCAGGAAGTCACCCATGATGATCTCGCTCGCTCCCTGCTACTTCTGCTGTACCGACTTGCAGAACGCGATGAAGTTGTCCCACTCGTCCGCCATCTGATCCGCGGGCCCCTGCATCTTCGCGGTGAGCAGGTAGTCCTCCTTGAGCATGACGGCCCCGTAGAGGAGCGCGCCCGGGATCTTCTCGCCGCTCTGGCCGCTGAACGGGCCCTGGATCTTCAAGACGACCACCTTGGTGCCCAGCGCGTCGATGCGCTCGAGCTTGGCGATCTCCTCGGTGCTGAGGTTGCTCTGGCGCATCTGTCCGCGCCAGCGGTTGATGTTCATCTCGATGCCGCCGCCATCACCACCGAGGAGGTAGAGGTAGCACTCGGAGTCCTTCGCCCCCTTGGGGTCGACCGTGACCACGCGGCCGCCGCGACCCTTGCGATCTTCCCAGGTCGCGGGAAGCGTCCAGGTGAACTCCGGCCTGCCGCTGCCTGCGGGCTGACGCGTGGGCGTGGGCTGCGTGGGAGCGCTCGCATCGATGCGGATCGAGGCGGCGAGCTTCTCGAAGTTGCCCTGCTGCGCCTCGACGACCTTCGTCGGCCCGACGAACTTGAGGAAGACGGCCGTGCCCGGGAGCTCCAGGATGAGCCCGAGCATGCGTGCCTCCTCGATCGGCTTGCTGCCCATGCCCCCGCCGTAGCGACCGGGCGTCGAGACGTACACCGCGTCCTTGCCGAGCAGCTTGAGGCGCGGCAGTTGAGCGACGCCCTTCGCGTCGAGCTTGCCGACGCCCATCTGCCCGAGCCAGCGGTTCACGTTGGCGACCATGCCGCCGCCGTCGCCCTTCAGCTTGCTCAGCGAGCAGTCGGTCTGCGGCTCCCCCGCCACGCGCCAGCTCCCGTCGCGGCTGGACGAGCCCTGCACCTCTTCCCAGCCCTCCGGCGTGGTCCAGGCGAAGACGGTCTTCGGCGCACCGCTCATACCCGGGACGCCGGCGTGCGGATCGCCACCAGGGCTCGCTCCGCGCGGGTCGCGGAACCCGAAGCGCTGGGCCGCGCTCGTGGTCGGCGGTACGACGACACGCGGCTTCTCGCGATCGCGGATGTCCGTGAACTCGTATGTACTCTCGCCGCCGCAGGCCGGCAGGAACATGGACACGGCCAGGGCGAGGACGAGCAAGGCGGTAGCGCGGCGCATGGCAGAGGCTCCCGTGGGGCTCCAGAACAGGGGCAGGAGGGCCTAGTTTCCACGGCCCCGAGGGCGGCGTCGAGCCAAACGCGACCGTCTTGGCGGGCATTCCGGGCACCTGCGTCCCGACTTGCCCCCCGCGGGACCTCGGCTACCCTCCTGGGCTCGCTGGTGCTTCGGTCGCACGTGTCCGGAGCCGGCGTCGGCCGTCCTGAGGGACGTGCCCCGGCGTCGCCCGTGGAGGGATCCATCGCCTAGGAGTCGACCCATGGGTCGCTACACCGGACCGAAGGTCAAGAAGAGCAAGCGCGTCCGCGCGCCGATCTCCGACACGACGAAGCATCTCAAGGCCGATCTCGATCGCGGCCCCGGCGTGCACGGCTTCAGCCGCCGCCGCAAGCTCACCATCTACGGCGAGCGCCTCCGTGAGAAGCAGAAGCTGGCGTTCTTCTATCACGTGTCGCACAAGCAGATGAAGCGCTACATGTCCGAGGCCAAGCGCTCGCGCGCCAACACCGGCGACAAGCTCAACGAGCTGCTCGAGCGGCGTCTGGACAACGTCGTCCGCCGCGCCGGCCTCGCCCGCACGATCTGGCAGGCGCGCCAGGTGGTCGTGCACGGTCACATGACCGTAAACGGCAAGAAGGTCGACCGCCCCAGCTTCCAGGTGAAGCCCGGCGACTCGATCGGCGTGCGCGCCAAGAGCAACAAGTCGGTCACCGCCATGAGCGAGTCGGTCGACGCCGGCAACATCATCCCGCCGTGGATGCAGGTCGAGGGCCTGAAGATCAAGGTCGAGCGCCTGCCGCAGCCGGAAGAGATCTTCCGCCCGTTCGAGACGAACATGCTGGCGGTCGTCGAGTTCCTGAAGTAGCAGCGCTTCGCGCTGCTACGTGTAGGGGCAATGGGAGCCTTGGGCGCAGCCCAGGGCGAGTCTTTGCCCGGCCCGTCCCGCTGCCGTGTGCGCTCGCGCAGTTCACGGCGAAGAGGGCGGGTATGTAACCCGCCCCTACAACCTGCTGCACGCCCCCAGCATGTAGGGGCGGCATAGATTGCCGCCCACACGCGCCCCGGCAACGCCGGTGACGGGCACGCAGACGTTCACGTTCACGGCGAAGAGGGCGGGTATGTAACCCGCCCCTACAACCTGCGTGCACACCCCCAGCAGGTAGGGGCGGCATGGATTGCCGCCCATGCGCGCCCCGGCAACGCCGGTGACGGGCACGCAGACGTTCACGTTCACGGGGATCCAATGTGTTCGTCGAACCACGCCACCAGGCGCGTGAACACATCCAACGACGCGCCGCCGATCCCATGCCCGCGCTTGGGATACAGCATGACGTCGTAGTTCATGTTGCGCGCCTTGATGAACGCCTCCTGCAGACGCAGCGTGTTCTGCACGTGCACGTTGTCGTCGCTCATGCCGTGCATCAGGAGCAGCTTGCCGGTCATCTTCTTCGCATGCGTGATGCTGGAGGACTGTTTGTAGCCCTCCTGGTTGTCCTTCGGCAAGCCCATGTAGCGCTCGGTGTAGATCGTGTCGTAGAGCCGCCAGTCGGTCACCGACGCCACGGCCACACCCGCCTTGAACACATCACCACGCATCGTGAGCGCGTTGCAGGCCATCGTCCCGCCATAGGACCAGCCCCAGATCCCTACGCGCTCGGGATCCACGTAGCGACGCTTCAGGATCTCCTGCACGGCCGTGGCCTGATCCTCGGTCTCGAGCACGCCCAGCTTGCCCTGCACGCTGTAGAGCCAGTCCGCACCCTGCCCGCCGGTTCCGCGCCCGTCGACCTGCAGCACGAGGTAGCCCTTGTCGCAGAGCATCGTCTGCATCAGGGGCCCGCGCCCCCAGCGGTTGCGCACCATGTTCGAGCCCGGACCGCCATAGACCTGCACGACCAAGCCGTGGCGCTTGCGCGGGTTGAAGTCATGCGGCTTCCAAAGCCGCCACTGGATCTGCCCGTCGCGACCCTTGACCGCGATCCTGCCGTACTCGGGCACGGCCAGCTTCAGGGTGTCGAGCTTCTTCGTGTGGGCATTGCCGATCTCGCGCAGGACCTTGCCGTCCTTGACGCGCGCCAGGACTGTCTGCGGCGGGGTGACGGCATCGGACGTCGTCACCAGCGCGTAGGTGCCGGTCGCATCGAGCTTCGCCGTCGTCCACTTGGAGGGATCCTGCGCGAACGGCGCGCGCTGGAGGCTCTTGACGCCGGGGCCGCCGACGAACACCCCCTGGGTGATCTCGCCGTGGACGATGCCGCTGTAGTAGACGGCGCAAGACTGCGGCTCGACGTGGAGGAGATCACCGGCCTCCACGCCCGGCGCCGTCAGCGGATAGTCCCCAGTTCCCGGTTCGTGCAGGTCGCGGAGAAACCAGCGCCGATGTGCGGCTGATCCACGCTCGAGGTAGCGGTGGTCATCCAGCCAGCGCAAGGTCCGGTTCCCGAGGAGCCAGCCCGAGTCCAGCCGGAGTTCACTGACCGCTGTCTGTCCACCGATCCAGCGAGTCCGCTGCGCGCGATCACACGTGACCACGACGGCCTTGTGGTCTCCGCCTGCGGCCGGCCGCCACGTAACG
>JAHEIK010000255.1 GCA_024639415.1 Planctomycetota bacterium | reverse complement strand
CGGGGTCGACGTCGTACTGCACCTTCGCGATCTCGATCAGCGTGAGCAGGAAGCGCTCTCCGTGCACGCTGTTCCACGTGTCGTGGATGAGCCGGATGCCCTGCGGGTACATGCTCATCGTCTTGGGCAGCTTCCACTTGCCCGACGCCTCGGACGCGCTGCCCGCGCCGACGCCACCGCCGTGGAGCCCCAGGATGAGTCCGGACTTCTTGCCGCCGGTGCCCGACTTCAGCCACGTGGCCGGCTTGCCGTAGGGCGTGGGGATCTGGTTCTTCTTCGCGCGCGGACCGTGCTTCTTGACGGCCTTCCAGAGCAACTCGAGGACCTGCTCGCGGCTGCCCTCCGGCACGGCGCCGAGCGCCGCGGCCTCCGCCAAGAGGCTCTTGCGCAGAGCTCGATCCCAGCGCTCGAAGTGGGTCTTGGGACGTGCCTGCATCCAGCGCGTGGCGAGCGCCTCGATCTTCTTCCGATCGAGCTTCGGCGCCGCCGGCTTGGCATGGGCAGGCGAGACGAACAAGGCGACGAGCAGGAGTGCTGTAGGGGCAATCGGAGACCTCCGCCACGCGGAGGTCGAGTGTTGGCCCGGCATGCCTGCTCGCGGAGGCCCATTCGACACGGCCCGGGTCGGGCCAAGACTCGGAGCGCCTGCGGCGCTCCTCCCAAGGCCCCTACAACCCTCCTGCACGTGTTGGAGACGCGTCACCCACGCGCCCCCTACGGCTTCACCACGACGAATGCGCGGTACAGCGGTGCGCCGGCGCCGCCGCGCACGGCCTCCTGCAGCACGTAGCCCGTACTGCCCTTGGCCAGCCCTTCGAACTGCACGGCACCGTTGACGAGCACCTTGACCGGCTTGGCGAGATCGACGAGGCCGTCGGCGAGGTGCAGCTTGAAGCTGCCGACGTGGCGCGTCGTGACGTGGATCGTGTTGCCCTCGACGCGTGCCTCGACGCGGCCCGAGGGAAGATCGTAGCCAAGCTCCTTCGGACGCGGGATGTTGCGACTGCCGGCAGGGCGCGGCAGGCACTCGAGCTTGAGTTCCTCCTCGCCGCGCTTGATCTTGAACGTCCCTGCCTTCTTCGCAGCCGCCATCGCGGGCAGCTCCTTCTGCAGCACGCCCATCGAGTGGCGCGGGTCCTTGAGCTCGGTGCCCTGGACCGCGACGATGATGTCGCCGACCTCCATGCCGGCCTCGTCGGCCGCGGAGTCGTCCTCGACGTTCTCGATCTTCAGCCCCGGTCCGGGATACGTGCGCACGATGCGGATGCCGAGCACCGGACGGCCGGCCGGATCGGGCAGGATCGCAGCCTTGGTCCCCGGGGCCGAGGGCGCCTTGGGATCGATCGACAAGACCTCGACCCACGCGAAGCGACCTTCGGTCTGCGGCAGCGCGGTCTCCCACGCGATCTGCTTCGGCAGCGCCTTGCGCGGGTGCGCCTGCCAGAAGTCGCGCAGCTTGTCCCAGTGATCGGGGAACACGTCGGTCCTGCGGTGCCCGGCTTCGGGCAGATCAAGCCACGTGATGTCGCAGCCGGCCTGCTTCAGATCGTCGATCTGCGGCTTGATCTGGGCCGACGGGTACAGCGTGTCCTTGCCACCGTTGATGGCGAAGACGGGGCGCTGACGCACGTTGACGGAGAAGCTGGGGCCACCGGCGAGGCGGGTGAGCGCCGGATACGCCATGAGGGGCAGGAAGCAGCAGTAGGGCTCCGGGTCATGCGTCAGGATGTGGAAGCACCCGCTCGCTCCGTCCGAGAAGCCGGTCAGGGCGACGCGATCGGCGTCTACGTGGTAGCGGCGCTTGAGATCGTCGAGCGAACCGCGCACAAGAGCGACACCGTTGGGCGTCCACCACTCGGAGCCTGCCTCGGCCGACGGACTCAGCAGCAGAAAGCCTTCCTGGTTGGCGAGCTTGCCCAGTCCCTGGATGCCGCTCAGTCCGCTGCCGTCCACGGGCCGGCTCACGCCGCCGTGCAGGTAGACGAGCACGGGCCACGCCTTCTTCGCGTCGTAGGCCTCGGGGATCGCCAGGAAGATCGAGTGTTCCTTGCCGTCCGCGGTCGAACGCTTCCAGCGGATGACGTCGCCCTTCTTGGCATCCGCCGGCCACGTGCGGGCTGCGGGGATCGCGGCGGCCACCGCCTTGGGGTCGGGATGCTGCATGGCGAGGGCCATGCCGGCACCGGCGCGCTTGGCGTCGTCCGTCTCGGCGAAGAACGCCTTGAGCAAACCGGCGAGCCCGGCGGCCGCCTTGGGCTCGGCCTTCTTCGGCGCGTCCGCCTGCGGACCGTCGTCCGCGAGGGCGGGAAGCTGTGTGAGGAGCACGATCGCCATGACGGCGAGGAATCTGCGCATCGGAGGTCTCCGGCGGTTGTGGGCCGCCGGTCATCTTCCCCCGAGGGCGGGCGCGGTCCAGCCGTGCGGCCTGTCCCTTCGAATTCAGCCCGGGTTCAGGCGAAGGAGACGTCCTGCCCGTCGGGCGTGTCCTGCACCAGGACACCTTCGGCCGCGAGCACGTCGCGCAGGCGATCGGACTCTGCCCACTGCTTGTCGGCGCGCGCCTGGGCACGTGCGTCGACGAGTGCCTGCTGCTCGGGCGTGAGCGCGCGCTCCTCCCGCTGCAGCGCCAACCCGAACACGCGGTCGGCCTTGTCGATCAGCGCGAGCGCGGAGGCGGCGTCGGCTGCCGAGAGCTTGTCGTGCGCCGCATCGCCCCGTGCGGCACGCCGCAGCTCGTGCAACGCGCCGAACGCCTCGGGCGAGTTGAGGTCGTCGTTCATCGCTTCGACGAAGCGCGCCTCGTAGGCGGCCGCATACTCCGACGGCGCCGCGTCGCCGGCCTGCTCCGCCAGCTGCTCGCGTGCCGTGCGCAGGTTGCGCAGTGTGCGGTCGGCGGCCTCGAGGCCGTTGAAGCTGAAGTCCAGGGAGTTGCGGTAGTGCCCCGACGCGATCAGGTAGCGGAACGCCGAGGCAATGCCCTTGCCGTAGCGGTCCTCGAGATCCTTCAGCGTATGGAAGTTGCCCTTGCTCTTGGACATCTTCGTGCCGTCGACGAGCAGGTGCTTGTGATGCATCCACGTCGTCACCCACGGGTGCACGCCGAAGGCCGCCTCGCTCTGGGCGATCTCGTTCTGGTGGTGCGGGAAGAGCAGATCCTCGCCGCCCAGGTGGATGTCGATCCTCGGACCGAGGATCTCGGACGACATGACCGAGCACTCGATGTGCCAGCCGGGACGGCCCTTCACGACGCGCGCGGTGCCCTCGATCGTGAACTCGGGCTCCCAGACGACATCGCCATCCTCCTCGACCCAGCCCTTCCAGAGGGCGAAGTCGCCGATGTCCTCCTTGTCGTACTCGTCCGCCTTGATGCGGCCGCTGGCCCCGGCGCGCAGATCCTCGCGCTTGATGTTGGCCAGTTCGCCGTAGTGCTCGAACGAGGAGACGCGGTAGTAGATCGATCCGTCCTCGGCCAGGTAGGCGTGGCCGCGATCGAGCAAGGTCTGGATCATCGTGACCATG
Organism: Planctomycetota bacterium; assembly: GCA_024639415.1. Classification (GTDB taxonomy): domain Bacteria; phylum Planctomycetota; class PLA2; order PLA2; family JAEUHO01; genus JAHEIK01. The sequence goes on along the minus strand of JAHEIK010000255.1, from coordinate 2,511 downwards.
CCGTCGACGTGGTCCGTGGCACGCGGGAAGTGGTCGACCTGGCGCCTGTTGTCCAGGTCCTCCATGCCCTCGAGGAACGCGCCCGCCCAGCGTGACGTGAACGTGGCGAGGTCCTCCCCCGCCGCACGCGAGTCGCGGATGATCTTGTCTTCGACGTCGGTGATGTTCTGGACGTACACGACCGTGTAGCCCGACTCGCGCAGCCAGCGCACGAGCACGTCCGCCACCGTGAACAGGGACCAGTTCCCGATGTGGACGTGGTTGTAGACCGTGGGGCCGCAGGCGTAGACGGCAACCCGCTTCGGGTCTACCGGCTGGAAGGGCTCCACCCGGCGCGACAAGCTGTTGTAGAGCTGTAGGGGCATGGCGCGCGCCTCGTAACCATGGGTCTACTCGTCCTCTTCGGCCCAGTCCTTGTCGGTGGGCTCGTCGATCTCGGGAGGGACAAGCGTAGCTTCGCCCCGGTGGTCCCGGACGGCGTTTTGTACCCCCACGAGGGCGTACTGGAACTTTTCTCGGGCATCGTCGGGCTTGCCGCGGCCACCCAGCGCTTCGAAGAAGGGCTCCAGGGACGGCACGTCGAGGGGATCACGGTCCAGGATCTCGCCGAAGGAGCGGCCGCGGGCCCAGTCGACGAGGATGTCCGCGGCAACGTACATCGCGGGGTTGCAGAGCCCGCAGGAGACGCGCACGTCGCGCACGACGGAGCCCTCGCCGAGCAGCGAGAACTCCGTGATGTTCTTGCCTCCGCCGCGGCAGCCCTCGACCGCCGCGTGTCCCGTCGCGGGCACGTCCAGCGGCGTGAAGTTGGGCGGAGCCTGATCACGGCTCATGCGCGCGAAGATGCGCTCCGCGTAGTAGCGGCGAACAGCGTTGGATACGGCCATGACGGACTACGCGTCGTCCAGGTAGTCGAGCGGACTCTGCACGACGCGCTCGACCACGTCTGCGAAGGCGTCGCACTCGGCGAGGGTGTTGTAGAAGTAGACGGACGCCCGCAGGTTGTTCTTGGCGCTGTCCGTGCGGTCGAAGCGCCGATGCAGGTAGGCGTTCACGCAGAACATGCCGCGCCGCACCATGATGTTGGCCGTCTCGTCGCCGACGCGTTCGATGGCGTTGATCAGCGCGCCGCTGTGGGATGCCATGGTGATGACGCCGCCGCGCGAAGCGGGGTCCTCCGGGCCGAGCAGCCAGAAGTGATCGCACTGCAGGGGCGCAAGGCGCTCGGTGAGTCGCGCATTGAGCGCGAGCTCCCGCGCGTGGATCAAGTCGAAGCCGACACGGTTCGTGATGTAGTCGATGGCCGCGGCAGCGCCGACGATGCCGGCGTAGTTCTGCAGCCCCGCCTCGAAGCGCCCGGGCGGCGACTTGTACTCCACGCGGTCCTGCCAGGTGTCGGCGATCGTGTCACCGCCGACGACGAAGGGCGCGAGACGCGCGAGCAGCTCGTAGCGCCCCCAGAGCACGCCCATGCCGGTAGGCCCGCACATCTTGTGGATCGACCACGCGAGGAAGTCGACCCCGAGCGAGCGGACATCCACCGCGCGGTGCGGCACGCTCTGCGCCGCATCGAGCACAAGCACGCCGCCCACGGCGTGCACGCGCTCGGCCAGCGTCCGGATCGCCTCGTCCGGGATCACGGTGCCGTCGAGGTTGCTGGCATGGCCGATGGCCAGCACCTTGGTGCGCTCGGTGATGGCGGCGAGTGCCAGATCCAGGTCGAAGCCGCCATCCTCGCGCAGCTCGAAGAAGCGCCGCACGACCAAGTCCGGATCACCGGCCCGCTCGCGCAGGCGGCGCTCGGCCTCCAGCCACGGCACGAGGTTGCTGTTGTGCTCGCGCTCGCTCCCGAGGATCTCGTCGCCCGGCTCCAGGGCCAGACCGTGCGCGACGATGTTCAGCGCTTCGCTCGCGTTGCGCGTCCACACGATCTCGTCCGCGCTGTGCGCGTTCACGAGCTGGGCCGCGGCGTCCCGCGCGTGGGCCTCGTGCTCGCGCAGCTCATCCTGGAACCAGTTGTGCAGCCGCTTGGTGCCGTCGCTGCGACCGCCCCCGCACGTGGGGAAATCCTCGTAGTAGCGGCGGATGGCGTCGATCACGACCTGCGGCCGCAAGGTCATGCACGTGTTGTTGAGGTAGATCGGCGGCTTGCCCTCGCGCAGCCGCTGCAGGGCCGGGAACTCGGCTCGCAGGGCGCGGACGTCGGCTTCGGGGTCGGTGGAGGCGGGCATGGGGCGCCAAGGATACGCGGGCCGGGGCGGCTGTCCCCTGCGACCGCCCCGTTCCAGCGGCCGGTATGCTTGGCAGCCCATGCGTACGCCCCTGCTCACGTCGCTCGTCCTCGTCCTGCTCTTGCTCCTCCCCGGACCAGCGCAGGCGGCTCCGGGACAGGACGACGTGCCCGAGGCCCGCCCGGTCCAACTCGACGGTCTCCCAGGCAAGGCCGAGTGGAGCGCTGCCCGGGTGTTGCCGCTCGGCTCCGAGGGCAGCGAGATCCTGGTGCAGCAGTTC
>JAHEIK010000254.1 GCA_024639415.1 Planctomycetota bacterium | reverse complement strand
CGCGGGATCCCCGCCCTTGGCCGGATCCTCCGCGCCGGGACGCTTCGGGGCGACGACCGGATCGCCGTCACCCGCCGAGCGGCCGACCGCGCGGCTGGCGGCCCCGCGGCCCGTGAAGTCCCAGATGAGGGCGGCCATGACCACGACGGCGAGGATCATCAGCACGAGACCACGGCCCTTGGGGGCCGGGGCGTGCATCTTCGAGGCAGCTTCGACGCGGCTGCGGATACCGCCGGAGCCGCGGCCTGCGCGGGCACCCTTGTCGAGTTGGGTGTCGTCCCGCGGGCTGGGGGCGGGGTTGAAGGTCATCGTTGGCTCCTCTCCGGGTCGGAGCACGGCATTCATCGTACCGTACGCAGACGCATGGAACTCCAGATCGAAACCGCCGGCGAGAGCCATGGCCCTCAGTTGACCGCGATCGTGGCCGGAATCCCGGCTGGATCGCCTGTTTCGGAGGCGTACATCAACGCCCGCCTCAAGGCGCGTCAAGGCGGGGCCGGGAGCAGTCCCCGGCAGCGGACGGAGCGGGACGAGGTCCTGTTCACGGCCGGGGTCCGCGACGGGCGAGCCACGGGGAACCCGATCGCCCTGCACGTGACCAACCGCGACAAGACGTACGAGAGCCTTCCGCCCGTCCACACACCGCGGCCCGGGCACGCCGATCTGCCCGGCGCCCTCAATCGCGGCCTGACGGACGCACGGGACATCGTCGAGCGCGCAAGCGCCCGGGAGACGGCCGCCCGCGTCGCAGCCGGCGCCATCGCCGCGCAGTTCCTCGAGGCCCTCGGCATCCACGTGCTGGGGCACACGGTGTCGATCCACGAAATCGGCGTGCATGCGGCGCCCGGCATGGACTTGGAGGCGGCGCGCGTGAAGCGCGACGCCAGTCCGCTGCACGCGCTCGGAGCCGCAGCGGCGCAGAGCGAGGCCGTGGCCTTGATCGCCGCGGCGAAGAAGGCCGGCGACACGCTCGGCGGCCTCGTCGAGGTCGTAGCCGTTGGCGTTCCGGTCGGGCTCGGCGGGCACGAGCGACCCGAGACGAAGCTCTCGACGGGTCTCGCCGCAGCGCTCATGGGGGTGCAGGCAGTCAAGGGTGTGGAGATCGGCCTGGGCTTCAACTCGGCGACCTTCAAGGGCAGCGAACTCCACGACACGATCCTCCCGGCCCAGGACGGCTCGGGCCGCCCGACCCGCGGCGGCAACAACGCGGGTGGCGTCGAGGGCGGGATGAGCAACGGCCAGCCCATCGTGCTGCGTGCGGCGATGAAGCCCCTGGCCACCCTGCGCGAGGCGCTGCCCAGCGTCGACCTGCGAACGGGGGAGGCGGCGCCGGCGCGCATCGAGCGCAGTGACGTCACGGCCGTCCCGCGCTTGGCCATCGTGGCTGAGGCCGTCGTGGCAGCGGAGATCGCACGGCACATCCGCCGGCGCTTCGGCGGCGCGCACCTGGACGACGTCGTGGCGGCGATCGAGCGCCATCGCGCGCGGATCGACGGCGGGGCGTAGGGCCGGCCCTCCGCGACCAGTTCCTCGGTAGGGGCGGCCGGATCCCTGAGCCTCCCGAAACGTGAGGCCCGCCCCCGTCGAGGGGGCCGCTAGGCCCTGAGCGAGACGAAGCCGCGTCGAACGGGTATCGTCCAGCGCGACACAGCCGGTGTAGCTCAGTGGTAGAGCAGCAGTTTTGTAAACTGCAGGTCGTCAGTTCAATCCTGACCACCGGCTCCACTCTCCATCTCCACGACCCGGGCCATTGGCGGAGAGATGACGTGCGCGCCAGGGGCAAGAGGGTGGGGATGGGTGGCGCGCACGCCAGGATCGGTCGTCAGTTGAGCTCGATCCGCTTGGGTTTGGCCGACGCCTTCTTGGGGAGTCGGACGGAGAGAACGCCGTCCTCGAACTGCGCTTCCGCACCGTCCGGGTCGGCGTCCTTGCCTAGGTAGAACTCACGCGTGAAGCGCCCGAAGCGGCGCTCGGCGCGGTAGTAGTCGCCTTCCTTCTGCACCTCCTCGAGCTTCTTCTCGCCCGAGATGCGCAGCACGCCGGCCTCGCAGGACACCGTGATGTCCTCCTTCTTCATGCCGGGCAGCTCGGCGTTGAGTACGAACACGTCGTCCTGCTCACGCAGGTCCATGGGCGGGGCGAACTCCATGGAGTCCTCCATGGGCGCGCGCAGGTACTCCTTAAGGCCGAGGCCGAAAGGCAGCGCCAGCGGATCCCACCGCGGCTTCTTCAGCGGTTCCATCAGTCAGTCTCCGGATAGCAGGTAGGGCCACGGACTCCGGAGTGGGGGGTGTTGGCTCGTCGAACGCACTCCGCGGCCACGCGACAACTCGCAAGGTCCGTGCCGGAGGAACTCGGCCGCAGGCCGCAGGCGTCTGCGAGTAGGCGGCGGGCCGGCTGCGGGAATCCGCAGCCGCCGTGGGGCGCCAGCCGCAGCGGGGCTTGGCTACTTGCCCGAGGCCTTGCGCATCGTCGCGAGCAAGGCCGCCGCGTCCTGGCGCATCTTCTCGAGGTCGAGCGACAGCAGGTGCTCGGTGGCGGCTTCGGTCCAGTCCTCGCCTGCACCGAAAGCCTGCAGGCAGCGCTTGTACGCCTTGCGGTACTTGCTCGGCCCCGTCTGGAAGAGCGCCATGTAGAGCGCTTGGCGCTTGCGGAAGACCTCGGCGTCGTCCTGCGGCCCAGCCGGCTCGATCTGGAACACGGCGTCCGGCGGATCCGGCTGGTCCAAGAGCCAATCGGTCGCGCTCGGCAGCGGGGCGCCCACGCCCCCTTGGACGTACTGCAGCAGGCTCTCCGCGCCCTGCATCCAGTCGGGACTGGAGGATCCGTAGCGCCGCCACAGCAGCAGGCTCCAGATGGACATGCGCAGATCGGCCTCGGCGGCGGCGAAGTCCTTCTTCAGCGGAATGGCGAAGAGGCGCCGGGCGATGATGTAGCCGCCGAAGCCCTCGCGATCGCCGCCGGCCCACTTGTCGAACGCCTTCGCCAGCGCCTTGTTGGGATGGACGACGATCGACAACTCGTTGGCGATCACCTTCGGGAACTTGCCGTGGCGCTTGCGGAACTCCTTCTCCATCTTGCGCAGGTAGGCCTGGTAGCTCTTGATCTCCGACTTCTTGACCTGCGGATGCAGGTAGTAGACGTAGCCGTCCTTCTCGACGCGGTCGTAGCCCTGCGGCACGCTCGGGTAGGGGCCCAAGCGCGTCTCGATGGTGTCGACTGCCGCGAAGTACGCCTTGGCGAGCTCGGGGTACTGGCGCGCAAGGCACTCGACGACCAGCGTGAAGCCCCGACCACGGACGAGGTGGAACGTGTGGATGCGGACCCAGGCGTCGTCGTTCTTCGTGAGGTCCAAGCGCAGGTGCGGTCGCGGCTCGCGCACGACGGTGGCGTCGTCCGCGTTCTCGCTCTTCCAGAGCTTGGGTGCTTCCAGGTAGGCCTGGGGCAGCGGCTCGCACATGCCGGGCAGGTGCCACAACTCGACGCGGAAGGGGGCCGGGTCGCCGGGTCGTGTGACCTCGAGGGCGAAGACACGGCCCTTCATCGGCGGCAGCTTCGGCTCGGTCACGGACCACGTGCTGGGCAGGAAGACGCTGTGATTCTTCTTCGCGCCGGCATGGCGCTTCGTCGCTGTCTTCGGTGCGGGCGTCTCTTCGGCGCGCACGGGCGAGCCGCCGGCAAGCAGCACGAGGAGCAGAGCGATCGGTATCGTGGGTCTCATGCATCCTCCAGCGGGGCGGCTTCAGGATACGTGGAGCCCGTGAGTCGCCCGAGCAGCGGGATGAACCCGAGGAGCAGCAGCGTGCAGGTGTCGCAGATGCTGCGGCTGACGAGTAGGCCCTCGTAGGCGGAGTTGGCCGCGTCCACGCTGAGTTCACGTGTGGACTGCCCCGAAATTGCGACCATCGCTGGTTCGAGGGGGTAGAATCCCGCGCCGCGGTCGGCGTTCGCGCCGCCGCACAGACGTTCATTCACAAGCGTGGCGGGATACCCAAGCGGTCAACGGGGGCAGACTGTAAATCTGCTGGCTTTGCCTTCACTGGTTCGAACCCAGTTCCCGCCACCACCCCTTCTGCACGACCGAAGGTCGTGCAGTGGGGCCAGCCCCTTCGCGACCTCCGGTCGCGTGGGGCCCCGCTGGAGCGTTCGCTCGCGGGCATGCGCGCTCACCGCCCCATCGGGACCTGCGGTCCCGCGGGGCCCCGCTGGAGCGTTCGTTCGCTGACCTGCGCCCTCGCCGGCTCGGGCGCCTGGCTCGGTCGCCATCTCGGATCCCCCGCGTGCCTGCGCTGTACGTAGGGGCGGCCCGACTCCGCCCGCAGGGCGGCCGAGGCCCGCCCGTCGGCCGCGCTGGGGTCCGCCCACGCCTCGCCGTTGCCCCACCCGCGCCGCGGGCGCATGATGGACGCCGTCGTGAAGCGCGTCGCCGTCGCCGTCCTGCTGCTGGCCCTGCTCGGCGTGGCCGCGTGCGGTGACGACGAGCCCGAGCAGGGCGCGGAAGCGGCGAAGAGGGAGGGCAAGGACGCCGTCACAGAAGAGATGCTTACTCGCGCCCTCGCGGAGATCGACGCTCTGGAGCGCGCGTGTACGCCGCAGCCGGGTTCGGCGCGAGCGGAGGTGGAGCGCCGGTTCGGCGAGGGCACGCCGGTGCTGAAGCAGAAGGGCTGGCCCGAGGGTCCCCCGGACTCCCCGATTCGGATGTACCGGCTACTTCTTGGCCCCTCTGCACCGTATCGATCCGCGAGGCTTATCGTGACGTACGACGTCCAGTGGAAGGTGAGGTCGGCCTTCTTCCGCAATCCGTACGTACTCGGGGGTGAGCTGCCTGGGGGGCAGTCGCTCCGTGAGCGCTACGACCAAGCGCACGCGTGGCTCGGGCTGATGCGCCATATCAGTGAGGCGACTCGCAAGCACGAGGGCAAGTAGAGGGCGTACCGAGCCAGGTAATGATCCGTCACAATTGCGGTCGATCCGTGCCAGGTGGTCGGCCCTCGCGAGCCGTGTCGCAGGGGTAGCTGCGGTCCGAGTGCCTGGCACCAACCGGTTGGAGTCGTGGCGGACTTCCACACGGTTCGGTACGCCACAGCGCCCGTTGCACCGTCCATCTCGAGGGTGCAAGATCAAGGCATGGGCAAGACGCTGACTCCCCGGCAGTCCTGGTTCGTGCTGCTGGTGACCGCCGCCGGCTTCGCCGCGCTCCTCCTGTCGGATCAGCCTGTGGCCGGCTTCGTCCTGCTGGCTGTCGTGGTCATGGCTGGCGTAGTCCGGCTGCTGTGGCAGGCGTTCACGGAGGGGCCTGAGGTGAGCAAGGAGGCCAGGATGGAAGACGCGTCGCCCCGCTGTTGCATCTGTGATGCGGAGTACGACCCCGAGAAGCCGCACGGCTCGCTGACCGTGAGCGTCGAGCACGTGGACAAGCGCGCTTGGATCGACACGCTCGACGCTGTCGAGATTGCGGCGTGCTGCCGGCCCGCCTGCTTCGAGGAACTCTGGGGTCGACTGCAAGGGACCTTCCCCAACGCCAACTTCGAGCACGCTGAGACATCGCTGGAGGTCCTCACGCGCGGGGGGAGATAGCCGCACCTGTCGCTGGGCGAGATCGGGCACCTCCTGCGTGCGGACGAGGCCCGCTCTGCGAACCTGCCAGATGCCTCGTCGCCCCAACGGGGCCCAGGATGTACCCTCGCGCCCATGCGTCGCCTGCTGCCCCTGCTCGTCGCGCTCCTCGTCCTGACCGCCTGCGGCGGGGACGACGACGCGCTGCACATCTACACCTCGATCTACCCCCAGGTGATCAAGCGCATGGAGCCCGTCCTCGCCGAGCGCTTCCCCGGCGTGGAGTTCCGCTGGTACCAGATGGGCAGCGAGCAGATCGCCGGTCGCCTCAGCGCCGAGATCGATGCAGGCGAGACCCCCTGCGATCTGCTGATGACGTCCGATCCGTTCTACTACGCCCAACTTGCCGAGGCCGGTCTCCTGCTGAACTACGAGAGCCCCGCCGCCAAGGACGTGCCCGCAGGCCTCAAGGACCCCGGAC
>JAHEIK010000253.1 GCA_024639415.1 Planctomycetota bacterium | reverse complement strand
CTCCCGGCTAGCGAACGTCCTCGAGGCCGTACTTCTCATAGAGCTCCTGCAGGCGCCCGTCGAGGCGCATCGTCCGGAGGACGAGGTTGAGCCACGCGATGCTCTCCGGATCGCCCTTGCGGCAGGCGATGGCGTAGGGCTCGCGGCTCACGGGTGTCGTGATCACGCGGGTCGTGTCCGGGTGATTCTTGTTGTGCTGGCGGATCGACCACAGGTCGTAGAGGAACGCGTCGGCCTTGCCCTGGGCGACCTCGTTGGCCGCGTCGTTCTCGAGCTCCGTGGTGACGATCTTCGCGTTCGGGCAGTGTCGCTTGGCGGCGAAGTGACCGGTTGTGCCTTCCTTGACGGCGATCACCCGCCCGGCCTTGTTCAGGTCGGCGATGCTGCGTACGTCCGCGGCGCGGGACGTGGAGACCAGCAAGCAGGTGATCGTGTGGAAGTACGGGTCGGTGTAGGAGACCGTGAGGGCGCGCTCCGTCGTCGCGGTCATACCGCTCATGATCAGGTCGGCCTTCCCGCCGACCAGCGCCGGGATGAGGCTCGTGAACGCGGCGGAGAGGAACTCGACCTCGACGCCGAGCTCCTTGCCGATCATCCGTGCGAGATCGATGTCGAAGCCGACGAGCTCGTCGCTCTCGTTCTTCCACTCGAAGGGCCGGAACGTCGGCTCCGTGGCGATGATGAGCTTGCCGCGCTCGTTCGCCAGGCGGATGACAGAGTTCTCCCAGAGATCGGTCGCCTCGTTGCCTTGGCCGCCACAGGCGGAGAGGAGAACGAGAGACAGGACGACGAGCAGGGCGCGATGCATGCGCCGGAGGATACCCATACCGAGGCTGGTTTTTTCCCTCGACGTTCGCAGCGAACGTCGAGGGAAAAAACCAGCCTCGGTACGGCGTCAGGCGTCGGTGCCGACGATGGCCTCGATCTCCTCGGGCTCCTTGGGGACGCCGGCCGTCAGGACCTCGCAGCCATCCTCCGTGACGAGGATGTCGTCCTCGATCCGCACGCCGATACCCACGTACTCCGCCGGCGAGGCCTCCTCCTCCGGATGGAAGTAGATGCCCGGCTCGATCGTGAAGACCATGCCGGCCTCGAGCGGCCGGCCCTTCTTGCCGTCCAGCGCGTACGCGCCGACGTCATGTACGTCGATCCCGAGCCAGTGGCCCGTGCCGTGCATGAAGAACTTCTTGAAGGTCTTCTCCTCGATGGCCTTCTCCATCGGCCCTTCGAGGATGCCCATGTCGATGAGGCCCTGCGTGATCACCTCCACGGTCGTCTTGTGGATCTCGGTGTAGTCGAGGCCCGGACGGATGATGCTGATCGCCTCCATCTGCGCGCGCAGGACCAGGTCGTAGATCATGCGCTGATGGCCGCTGAACGTGCCCGAGACGGGCCAGGTGCGCGTGATGTCGCCCGTGTACCAGTCCACCTCCGCACCCGCGTCGACGAGCACGAGCTGGCCGTCTTCCAGCGTGTCGCGGTTGTCGATGTAGTGCAGCACGCAGGCGTTCGCGCCCGTGCCCACGATGCTCGGATAGCCCGGCGAGCGCGCCCCGTGGCGCTGGAAGTGGTACTCGATCTCGGCCTGCAGCTCGAACTCGGTCATGCCGGGCTTCGTCATGCGCATGCCGCGCACGTGGCCCTCGGCGGAGACGCGACACGCCTCGCGCAGCGCCTCGATCTCCTCGGGCGACTTGATGAGCCGCATCTCGTGCAGCGCGTCGCGCGGCTCCTTGATCGCCATCGGCGCGGGCGCCCGACCACGCGCCGTGCGCTGGGCCTTGCGGTACGCCGCGATGACCGACGCATCCATGCCGGGGTTCAACCCGAGGGCGTAGTGCAGGTCCGTGCGACCGGCGAGCAGCTTGGGTAGCTGCTCGTCGAGCTCGGTGATGGGGAAGGCCTTGTCCGCCCCCACCATCTCCCGTGCGCGCTCGACACCGACGCGCGGGCCGTCCCAGATCTCGAACTTCATGTCCCGCTCGCGCAGGAACAGCACGAACGGGTGCTCCTCGTGGCCGGGCAGGAGCAGCATCACGGCCTGCGGCTCCTCGAAGCCGGTGAGGTACCACAGGTCGGAGTTGGGCCTGTAGGCGAAGTCCGTGTCGTTGCTACGGTTGCGCTCGGGGTTGGCTGCGAACAGCGCGGCGGAGGTCGCCCCGATGCGCTGCATGAGGCGCGCCCGGCGCGCGGCGCACACATCCCCCGTGGCCTCGCGAAGCGAACTCTCGGTGACGATCGCCTCGTCCGCCTCCTGCTCCGCCGTCTCTGCCTGGTCCATGCCTACTCTTCCTCGGCGACGCAGTCGCGAATCGTGCGGAGCACCTCGCCCTCGAGGCCGTGGACACCGATCCACGGCGCTTCGCGCATCGGGATCTCCATCTCCTCGGCCATCTTGCGCACCTCGTCCCGGACTTCGGGCTCCGTGCGGTGGTGCATCAGGATCGCGCTGCTGTCCTGCGCGCTCTCCTCGATCTCCTCGAGCGTCTTCCGCGGCGGGCGTGCCCCCGTGAAGATCCACGAGCCCTCGAAGCCCAGATCCTTCGCAAGCGTCTTGAAGCGCGCGAGGTGCGGACGACGACCCTCGTCGCCGCCGACCAGCAGGATGAGCGGCTCTTCCTCGAACTCGGCGAGCGTGCCCTTGCAGGCCTCGGTCGAAGGCAGGGCCAGGTCGAGCTTGGCCTTCTTCGCCGCCGCCTTGGCCTCCTTCAGGAGATTCGCAACACCGTCGGCGTCGCGCTGGGCGGCCTCCTCGAGCATCGAGACCGCGCACTGCAGGTGCTTGGCGTCCCCCGCCTCGAGGCAGGCCTGCGCGCACGCGAGGCACTGCTCGACGAACTGCTCGTCGCGCTCGGGCATCACCTCGTAGAGATCCACCAGCTCGCGGATGTAGGCGTGGTCGTCGAGCAGGTCCGCCATCGGGCCCGACGTGTCGAGCAGCAGGCTCTCCATGCGGTCGTAGGTCTCGCGCTGGTAGAGCTTGGAGCGGAAGCGCTCGTAGGTCCGCAGCGCTTCGTCCCGCTCGTTCAGTCCGACGAGCGCCTCGAGGCGGACGCGGTAGGCACCGAACCAGGTGTCGAAGTCAGGACGACTCTTGAAGGTCTTGTCCACGTGCTCCAGCGCCTTGAGCGGATCCTCGCCGACCGCCGCTTGGGCGGAGGCGAGGTGATCGGCCGCGCTCGCGGCCTTCTTGCGCGGCTCGCGCTCGGTGCGCTCCCCACGATCACCACGATCACCACGATCCCGGTCGCGACCGCCCCGGCTGCGCCGGCCACCGCGGCCCCCGCGGCGCCCGGGCAGGCGCGCGTCCGGCACCGCCTCGAGCAGCGCGTCGAACACGAGTTCCTTCACGTCCTGGTCAAGGTTCGACGGGCCGGCGTCGCGCTGGATGTAGGCGACGGCCTCATCGAGTTCGTCGCCCTCGGCGCCGAGTTCGATCATGCAGTGGCCCAGGAAGAAGCGCGAGCGCGCGTGCACGATGCGCGCCTTGGCGCGATTCTCGCGCATGAGCTGGTCGGCCTCACGCAGGCAGCGGGCGGCCGACTCGAAGTCACCGTCCTCGTAGTAGAGCATTCCGAGGGTGTAGATGGCGTTGTAGCTGCGCCCCTCGCCCTCGTCCGCCTCGCCCACGAGGATGTCGCGCGCTTCGTCGCGGCCTTCGCGCTCCTCCTGCGGGAGCAGGTCGAGCGTGCCGCGCACGCCGAGCGTCGCCAGGGCCAGATCGCCGACGAGCACGCTGCGGTAGGGGTCATCTTCCGGCAGGCGCTCGAGCGCGCGGCGGTAGCAGTCGGCCGCGTCTTCCCAACGCTCGCCGAGCTGATGCACACGTCCCATCTTGCGATCGACCTTCGCGCCCGCCCGCGGCTCGAGACCGGCGGTCTCGGCGAAGTTCGCCGCACGGTCGAGGCGCGCGAGCGCTTCGTCCTCGTTGCGCTCCCCGCGCTCGTAGCGATCCGCACGCCGCAGCGCCTCCTCGAGGAGGAACTCCGCATCGCGCCGACTGCCTTCGTCGTCGTTGGCGGCGAGGTGGCGCTGGTAGTACTCGAAGACACGCTGGTCTTCGCCGTCGCGCAGCAGCATGCGACCGACGGCGCGCAAGGCGATGCGCCCCTCCGGGTGATCGAGGCTGTCTTCGAACTGCTCGGCTTCGATCAGCTCGTGGACGCGCTCGCGCTCGCCGCGACGTGCCGCCGCGTCGAGAGCGCCGAGGTGATGCCAGCGCTCTCCGTCCCCTTCGGCGGCGGGCAGCTCTTCAGCCGCTTCACCGAGCAGCTCGGCGGCCGCGCCGACGTGGAAGCCGGTCTCCGCACGGTCGGGTGCGAGGTCGAGCAGATCCTGTACGACCTTGATGGCGCGGGCCGCGTCGTTCTGTCCGCCCTTGCCGGCGTCGAGGAGGATCTTGCTGACGATACGATCGATTTCGTTCTTCCAGGGCATGGGGCCGTTGCTCCGAGGGGCGCGCCGGTGACGTTGTCCGGCGCTCGGGTCCGAGGAATGAGGTCTGGTAGGGCCACGACCGGGGTGCTCCCCCGCGCCTGGTCGCGTCGGGGGTGACTCCGGGGCGGCGAGATCGTACCGGATCCTGCCCGGTTTCCGCTACCTGGGGCTATCCGACGATCAGACGGACGCCCGGAGCGCCCCCTCCGTGCGTGCCGAGGACCTTCCCGACGCCGTCCAGCAGGGCTCCGATGGCCGCGTCGTCGGTCGAGGCCGGCAGGAAGAGGACGGCCAGCACGCGCCTCGTGTGCGGCCCGGTGGCGACGCGGGCGGAATCTCCCAGGGGACTGCCGAAGGCCCCGGCCCCGTCGGCGAGCAGGGGCCGGCTCTCGAGGACGATCCGGCGGCGGGCCCCGCAGGTGTAGCCCTCGCCGTCCCCGCCGATGCGCACGACGACGGGCTGCGCGATCCGATCGGCGTCGTAGAAGGCGAGCGGAGCGCGCATCCGCAGCATGCAGAGGGCGCGAGCCGCTTCCAGCGGTGCCGCCACGTCAGGCGCCTCGCCCGCCAGGACCCGGCCGACCAGGGCCTCGCTGCCGGGCACGAAGCGCTTGCGGTCGATGCCGAGCTCCCGGTAGAGATCGCGGCCCGCGCCGATCCCGGGGATCTCGCCGAGGTCGCCGGCGTGCTCCCACATCGCCCGGAGGCCCTCGCCGGCGCGCGCCAGCTCCGCCGCGAGCGCCGCGCCTGCCTCCTCGGACGGCTCAGCCTCCACGTCCTCGACGACGAAGCAGCCCAGCCGCATGCGCCCGTGCAGCGAGGCATCGAGCAGGACGGCGTTGGGGGCTGCGAGGTCCAGCCCACCCGCGGGCGCGCCGGGATCCTCGGGCAGCAGCACACGCAGGGCCTCGACGTCGGCCAGCTCACGCAGGCTCTTGCGGTCGAAGCGGTCGGCGGCGCCGATCGTCTCGAGCATCTCGCAGACGCCCGCGTCCTCGAGCGGCACGGGGCCGGCGTGCCAGACGCCCTCGTTGATGATCACGCCGCTGCCGGCCGGCACGAGGAAGGCCGACGGCGGGCCCTCCGGCGGATCGCCGGGGCCGAGCGCGACGATCCACGACGCGACGGCACCCACCGGCAGGTAGGCGCGCTTGGCCTCGGGGTAGCGCTGCAGGTGCGCGACGCGCCGCGGGGCGCGCCGGCGCTGGGCCATGGTGACGAGCACGCGGCCGCGCTTGCCCAGGTAGGCGCGGGCCCCCGCGTCGAGCACCCGCCCGTAGGCGGCAAAGGTCTCCGAGGTCGCAGGCTGCGCTGCGAGGGCGAGATCGCCGGTGGAGACGGTGGGGCGCATCCCTGGATCCTACCGGCCACAGGCAGCGTCACGCCGTGAACGTTTGCGTCACCGTTACCGGCGTGCCCGGACCCGGTGTCCGTTCCCCGGGCCCCTACCTGCGACGGCGCTTGACGTTCGCCCAGGGCGGGACGCCCGGAGGCCGCTCGGCCTTCTTCTTCTCCGCCGGGGTCTTCTCGACCGGCTTCGGCAGATCGAAGCCCGGGAAGATGTCCTAGCGGATCTCCTTGTTGATCAGCTTCTCGATGGCCGTG